>CBFHKM010000174.1:0-3615 GCA_965656385.1 Oceaniferula sp. | reverse complement strand
CCGAGCACTCTGAGCATGACCTGGGTGGTGTCGTAGACGTTGGTGGGGAACTGGTCGGTATCCCAGCCAATGAGCTCGTCACCGCGGTTGGCGTCGATTGAGCCGAGAGCGTCAGCACCGATGGCAACATCGAGCTCGTGCTCCATGGTGTGGCCCGCGAGCGTGGCGTGGTTGGTCTCGATATTGAGCTTGAAGTGGTCGAGCAGATCATACTCACGCAGGAAGTTCAGACACGCTGCGGAGTCGGAGTCATACTGGTGGGTTGAGGGTTCACGTGGCTTAGGCTCGATGTAGAACTGGCCAGTGTATCCGATCTTTTTGGCATGATCTACAGCGAGGTGAAGCATGGCGGCAAGGTGGTCAAGCTCACGCTTCATGTCGGTGTTGAGCAGGGTGGCGTAGCCTTCACGTCCACCCCAGAAGGTGTAGCCTTCTCCACCAAGACGGTGGGTTGCTTCGAGGGCGTGCTTGATCTGGCTGGCGCCGTAGGCAAAGACGTCTGATTGAGGCGAGGTGGCAGCTCCCTGCGCATAGCGAGGGTGGCTGAACAGGCAAGCGGTGCCCCAAAGCAGTTTTTTGCCGGTTTCGTTCTGGAACTTCTCGAGCTCCTCGACGATACGGTCGAGGTTCTTGTGGGTCTCTGCGAGTGTGGCACCCTCAGGTGAGATGTCACGATCGTGGAAGCAGTAGTAATCGATTTGGCTTTTTTCGAGGAATTCAAAGAAGACGGGAATGCGGTTGAGGGCATTCTGAAGAGACTCCGAGCCGTCGTCCCAAGGCATCAAGGCCGTGCCAGCTCCGAAGGGGTCGCCAAGCTCATTACGCATCACGTGCCAGTAGGCAGCACCAAAGCGAAGGTGATCGCGCATGGTTTTGTTGCCGATCATTTCATCAGGGTTGTAGTGGCGGAAGGCGAAGGGGTTGGTTGAGCCTTGGCCCTCGTATTGGAATGCTGGGATGCTAGGGAAGTGTTCGGACATGGTTGTTAATGGTTTGTGTTGTGTTGATTTGAGATGAAATAACGTGTAAGTGATCAAAACTCTGCCATGATAGGGCTTTGTTGTCCATAGATCTACTCGTCAATAATTTGTCATTTTTCGTCATTGAAAAAGAATTGTGAATAAGCAGACTAAAGATATGGAGAGAATTCAAAGCACTGATGTGGATGATTTTATGTCGTCTCTTCTTCCTGGACAGATTGCTCCAGCATTGTTTCAGGTATTACCTGGGATCATATTTTGGCTCAAGGATGCAGATGGTCGCTTGATGTTTGTGAATCAGGCTTTTTGTTCTGAGCTGGCAATGCGTAATACAGATGAGCTACTTGGGCTCAAGGATGAGAATATTTTTCCTCCTGAGCTGGCTGCAAAGTATCAGGCGGATGATGAGAGGGTGCTAGCCTCGGGCGAGGCCTTATGGAATGCCTCGGAGCTGACGCCCACACGCTCAGGGGGGGTGGAGTGGAGGTCGACGAGCAAGATCCCGGTGATGGATAAGCACGGCAAGTGTGTGGGAACAGCTGGTATTTCAAGAAGGATGGGCCACGAGGAGGGATTGCCAGTGCCTACAAGACACCACAAGCTGGCTGTCATTGTAGCTGGTATTTATGAGCATCTGGATGAGGTAGTCGATATATCCGGTATTGCTAGAAAATCGGCGGTTTCACTGAGTACTCTGGAGCGCTTGTTCAAAGAGCATATGAATACCACCCCAAGGCGCTTTATCATGCAGGCAAAGATGTCTGCCGCTTGTGACCGTCTAATCAACACAGGAATGAAGATCAACGAAGTGGCGGCAAGCTTGGGATACGATGAGCATGCCAATTTCAGCCGTGCATTTAGCAAGGAGATGGGCATGTCACCCAGCTCTTACCAGAAGTATTATAAGAGGGGCTAGGGGATGGATTTACCTATTCACTCTCTGAGGCAGTCGCTGCTCGATTCGGTGCAATCTAGTGGCAGGTTGTTGCTGCGTGCACCTACAGGGTCGGGTAAATCGACATGTGTGCCGCCGATGTTACTCGATGGAGGGGTCGAAGGCTTGATCGTGGTGGTGCAGCCACGGCGGATTGCGGCACGGATGTTGGCTCGCCATGTGGCAAAGTTGCGCGGGGTGAGGCACGGGGCCGAGGTTGGACATGTGGTGAGGTTTGAAAACAGTATGGGCTCGGATACGCGCATTGTTTATGTGACTGATGGGGTGCTGCAGCGCTGGCTGCAGGATGATCCTAATTTGCCAAAAGTAGGTGCGGTAGTATTTGATGAGTTTCATGAGCGCAGGATTGCAAGTGATGTAGCTTTGGCGAGGTGTCTGAATTTACAAGAGGGTAAGAGGCCAGATCTTAAACTGGTGGTGATGTCGGCTACGCTGGAGGTGGCTGGTTTGAAGGACTACCTCGAGCCATGTGATATCCTCGAGGCAGAGGGTCGTACGTTTCCAGTGGATATTAGCTATCGAGGAGTCGGGCCGGCTGTCACGTCAGGGCGAACAACGCGGGGTGGGCAGGAGGTCAAGGTATGGGACCGTGTCGCTGAGGTGGTAAGGGAGAATATTGGGCGCGATGATGTCGGGCATGTGTTGGTTTTCTTGCCAGGAGTGCATGAAATTAGAAGGACGGTGGAGCTTATTGAACGAGCAGGCTGGTCGAGGGGCTGGGAGGTGTGCCCTCTCTACAGTGGTCTTGCGCCGAAACTTCAGGATGCTGCGGTGGCCCCGGTGAAGCCTGGAGGTAGGCCGAGGATTATTGTGTCGACTAATGTGGCAGAGACATCTTTGACGATCGACGGGGTGCGTACGGTGATTGACTCAGGATTGGCACGTGCAGCGCATTACGCTGTGGTGCGCGGTATCGATACATTGATGATTGAGAAAATATCACGCGCGTCTGCTGATCAGCGTGCCGGGCGTGCTGGCCGGACGGCACCTGGGCGATGTGTAAGGCTCTGGGGGGAAGCTGATCATGCTAGACGCAATGCTTTTGATTTGCCTGAGATACTTCGAGTGGACCTTGCAGAGGTGGTTTTGTCGCTTAAGTCGGCGGGGGTTGAAGAGGTGATGGGTTTTCGCTGGTTAGATAGGCCAGATGAGAAAGGCATGGCGACGGCTGAAAGCTTACTTTTTCAGCTGGGGGCAATTGATGAGCTGGGTCTAATCACGCGGCGAGGTAGTGCAATGGCCAAGTTTGCTCTGCATCCCAGATACGCATGTATGTTACTTGTGGCGGGTGAGTTCGGCTGTGTGGCGGAGGCTGGATTCATAGCCGCGGCTGTGCAAGGGGAGGGGGTATTGACCCGACGCCGAGGCAAAGAGGATTGTGAATTTAGAGAAGAGGGTGATGGCTCGGATTTCGTGGCTGAGTGGCGAGCTTTTCAGTATGCAAAAGACGTGCGCTATGATGTTGGTCGTTGTGCTCAGTCGGGTATTTTGGCGCGGGGAGCGCGAGAAGTGTCTAAGTCTCTCGAGCAACTCGAGCGCACTGCGGTGAGGATGGGCTTGGACTGGGGTGAGGTGGACTTTGACCTGCGGCGAGACGAGCTTAGTCGAGTAATGTTGGCGGCTTTCAGTGATCGGCTTGCTGTGAGGTGGGGCGAGGCAACTCTGGCGTGTCGCGTGGTC
>CBFHKM010000173.1:2049-3695 GCA_965656385.1 Oceaniferula sp. | reverse complement strand
ATACTGGGATTCTCAGCGGTGTATTATTTTTCGCGCTTGTTCAAGCAACGCGTCGGCCAGAGCCCAGGTCAGTTCCGTAAGGGTCTCCAACAGTAGTTTGATGAAATTGAGCACTAAGGGTATTGATCAATTTTTAACATGCGTCATTGCGGGCGTATGGTTCATCAATGGCGCGGCATGCAAATTACTTGACCTTGTTCCGAGGCATCGGGAAATTGTAAGTGTCATTCTGAGTGAGGAATATGCGGGCTTATTTACCAAGCTTATTGGGTTCGGGGAGGTGGTGCTGGCTTTCTGGATCTTAAGTAAAGTCTGCTCGCGAATGAATACGATTGTCCAAATTGCGCTGGTGATGATGATGAATGTTTTAGAGTGTGTTTTGGTTCCTGAGATGTTGTTATGGGGCAGGATGAACATGATTTTTGCGGTGATCTTTAGCGGATTACTTTTTTGGAAGGAATTCATCTTCAAGCCGCATATTAGATAGATGTTTTCATTCCTTAAAAAACACCCTTTTGCGGTCGAGGCCTTCTTTGAAAAATCCATCGTGCTCACCTTTGCCTTTCCCAAGGAGCAATTGGTCGGCCTGATACCCGAATGTTTGGAGCTCGATCTCTTTGAAGAAAAATGGGCATTTGTCGCCGTGGCCATGGTGCAGACCAAAGGGATGCGACCCATGGGGTTTCCGCGTTTTATGGGCAGGGACTTCTTTTTGATGGGATACCGGATATTTGTTCGCTATACCACGAGGTCAGGCAAAAAACTCAGGGGCTTATACATTTTAAAGTCGGATACGGACAGTCGGTTCATGAAAACCATGGGCAACATCTTTACCGATTACAAATACGCATACGTGGATACATCGATCTCGGAAGAGCGAGACCACATAGTCGTGAACGGGCTTCAGTCCGGTTTTTCTGTTTCGGTCACCAAAAACAAAAGTGACGGTGAAATTGATCTGCCTTCGGCATCTCCATTTGCGGACTGGAGAGAGGCTCGCCGATTCGCCGGGCCTATGCCCTACACATTCACCTATCGAGATAAGGCTCATGAGATACTCATGATCGAGGGCGTCCGGCAGCATTGGCAACCTCGACCTATCAAGGTCAATGCTTACTCCATACCCTTCCTCCAATCCATGGGCTGTGAGAGCCCAGTCCTGGCCAATGCATTTATTGTTGAAGACATTCCTTACCACTGGAAAAAAGGAAAACTAGATCCATGGAAGCGCTCGTGAAAAGAAGGTTCGGACAAGGCGTATGGAATGTCATTCGTTTCAACTGGCATTTTTATGTTATTAGCGCCTGCGTGATCGGGGTTTCTCTCGGCTTGTCAGCTGTGCTGGAAAGCTCTTACGACTGGTGTGCCGTAGTGGTTGCCTTATTGACCATTTGCCTGACCAGCAGTTCGTTGATTGCCACCTTTTATATTTATGATATGTCACACCTTTATGATCTGAAGTGGCTGGATGGTGAAGATGACAAGAGGGCTGATGTCATCCTTAGTCTGAGTGCGGGTTTTGACGAGACGAGTGGGCTGTTGAAATCAAGATACAGTAGCGCAACCCACCACGTGATGGATTTTTACCACTCACTAGGAGAAAAAGAAATATCCATCCAGAGGGCAAAGAAAGCATACCCCTTGTC
>CBFHKM010000173.1:0-1949 GCA_965656385.1 Oceaniferula sp. | reverse complement strand
CACGTGATGGATTTTTACCACTCACTAGGAGAAAAAGAAATATCCATCCAGAGGGCAAAGAAAGCATACCCCTTGTCAAGCGATGCGCTGGAAATAGATTTAAGCAAAATACCCTTAGCCGATCATTCCGTGGATAAGGTGTTTCTTATTTTTGCTGCACACGAAGTCAGGGATGCCTCAGAGAGGATTAATTTTTTCAAGGAAATCAACCGGGTGCTCCGAAACCAAGGTCAGGTGATCGTCGTGGAGCACATCAGGGACGTCCCAAACTTCATCGCCTACAACGTTGGTTTCCTTCATTTTTTGTCTCGCGGCGACTGGCTGCGGACATTCAAATCTTCGGGAATGCGGCTTCGCAATGCGATAAAACACACCCCTTTTATTTCAATTTTTGTCCTAGAAAAAAATGATGGAATTACACCTTAAAATCATTGGCTGGCTACTGGTTGTCCTCGCGCTTATTCATGTAAGCTTTCCGAGATACTTTAACTGGAAAAAGGAGTTGGCCGAGCTGGAGCTTGTCAACCGACAGATGATGCAAGTGCATACCTTCTTCATTGCCTTGGTGGTATTCTTGATGGGGCTATTATGCCTTGTGATAAGTCCTGAGGAAATAGGTAGCAGCTTGGGGAGGAAAGTAGCGCTTGGATTGTTTGTTTTCTGGTTCCTGAGGTTGTGTATCCAATTCTTTTGGTATTCTCCAAAGCTGTGGCGAGGCCGTCTGTTCGAAACCGTGGCCCACATTGTGTTTACGATGCTGTGGATTTACCTTTGCGCTGTGTTCTTCTTTCTATGGCAGGCTGGTGCAGATTGAGTGATCCTCAGAGCAGATGACACGTATAATGCCTCAGATCTGTTATTTATGCGTTCAATGTGAACATGTTTAGGATTTTGAATCGACCAGCTTAATGGTGGTCTCGTAGTGGGACTTGGATTGAATGCCGGCTTTTTTGATGTCGTCGATGACTTGGCGGTAGGCGTCCACCTGGCCGAGGTCGTGTAGGATCCATGCGGCTAGGATGCGGACTTCTTGGGTGGTGTCATTGTGGGCAGCGTGGAGGATTTCTTTTTGTGCGGACTTGGCTTTGGGGCCGAGGTTTTTGAGCCCGTTGATCGCCCACCAGCGCATGCCTTCATCTGAGTTAGATAGGTTTTTTACAAATGCGGGGAGATTCGCTGGGTTCGCATCAAGGGCGAGGTCGGCAGCATCCAGATACTGTGCTAGGGGATAAAGTTTAGGGTCACGGACAAGTTGGTAGAGGGTAATGCCATGCTTGGCGGCTCGACGGTTGCGCATGTCCTCGGGGAGCAAGCCGCTGTCGAAGTATTGGGTCTGCTGCTGGCGCAGGGCTTGTTTTAAGCTGGCGACTTTCTGCTGGTGCTGAGTCTGGTCGATGAGGTTGTTGATGTTGGCCCAGTCCGCCTTGTCATCAAAGAATTGCTCGGTCTCGCGCGGTAGGAAATAGCGGCTCTGAACCGGGTTGGTTTTACCTTCCTTGAAATGCTTCTCCCAGGCTTGGGTGGCGAGGATGCGCCACTGGTAGGCAAGGTGTTGGCCGCTGGGAATGTAGGGGTAGTAGTTTTTGATGTAGGTATGATGCTTGTCTCGGATGGCACGTGCCATGTCAAGAGCCTCGTCGGCGCGGCCGCGGTAGGCGAAGTGGTGATCTGGCTCAGGCTCGGTGTCCGGCCCAAGGAAAATCCTGCCCTGGTAGGTCTCGGGAATCTCGGCTCCGGTGAGTGCCAGCCAGGTCTTGGGCATGTCGACGAATGACACCAGACGATCCACCGTGCTGCCGGGTTTTTCAGCGGGCCAGAGCTGCTTGAATTTCTCCGGAATGCGGATGATCAGCGGGCAGTGAGTGCCGGAGTTATACATGAATCGTTTAGAGCGTGGCATGACCCCACCATGGTCGGAGCAGTAGATGATAATGGTGTTTTCATACTGA
>CBFHKM010000172.1:1668-3755 GCA_965656385.1 Oceaniferula sp. | reverse complement strand
GGCCAGAACAACAGGTTGCGGTCGTTAATGGACTACTATGCCGGGTTGGGCCCTTCGGAATTTAAAGAAGAAGCAGAAAAGCTAGAGGAACTACCATGGAGCGAGCGCATTATGGTTGGCTATCTGCTATTTGCACGCTGGGGAGAAGAGGATCCAACAGCGGCGATGGCCTACACCAAGACGATGGGCTTCACTGGTGTCTTTGTGAAAAAAACAGTCGTTCAAAGCTGGGCTTCAAAGCGCCCTCAGGAAGCTGCTGATTACTACGCAGCCAATGCGAGTGATTTTCGCATGGGCTCGATGATGGGAGGGCGAGGACGCGGAGGAGGCTCTGCAGCCTCGGTCATCGCAATGGAGTGGGCACGTCAGGATAGCGAGGGGGCAATGACTTGGGCAAAATCACTCGAAGCAAGTGACCAAAGTGATGCTATGAAGGGGATTTTCAGGCAGGCGGCCACTGATGATCCAGCTAGGGCAGCAGGTATGCTGGGCTCAATTACTGATGATAAAGCACGAGAAAGTGCCCAGAATACGATTGCCCGAGAGTGGGGTGGCAAGGACTGGAATGCAACTAAGTCTTGGATCGCAGGTTTGCCATCCGGCCAGCAAGAGGCGGCTACAGCAGGCGCGTTGCGGGGATTGGCGGATACTGATGCTGCAGCGGCGGCTGCTGAGATCGGAAGCCTGTCCGAGGGTAATGATCTCAATGACACCATGCGAAGTATTGCCCGTAAGTGGGGGCGTGATGACCCCAAGGCCTCAGCCGAGTGGGTGATGGAAAATGGTAATGAATCTTCTCAGGCTCAAAGTATTGGTAGTGTGATGTCCTCATGGGCCAGCAAGGACCCAGTAGCCGCATTGGATTTTGTCAACGAGCAGGAGGAGGGTAAGGTACGTGATAGCGCAGCCTCATCTTTCGTCATTGCTAATCAGGCAGGTGATATTGCCCAGAATATCAGGCTGGCAGAGACGATAGGTGATGAGGGCATGCGTCGGCGTGCGATTGGCATTACAGCCACGGCTTGGATGCGCCAAGACAAAGAGGCGGCAGGTCAGTATCTTGATACGACTGAAGCCTTGAGTGATAAGTCAAGGCAGCGGATCAAGCGCTTCGCCGAGGGTGGCGGGCACTGATAGCTAGGTTGCCTTGCTTGCTGCTGCTTCCTTTTCGATATCTTCGATCAAGTCGAGCTCAGGGCGAAAATCGGCTGCATGGTAGGAGCTCCTCACGAGCGGGCCACTGGCAACGTGGCGAAACCCTTTGGCTAGTGCGATCTCCTTGTATTCATCGAATTTCTCAGGCTTGATGTAATTGACCACTGGAAGGTGTCGAGGAGAGGGGCGAAGATATTGCCCCATGGTGAGAACAGTTACGTCATGCGCTCGCAAGTCGTCCATGGCTTGGATGATTTCGTTCTCTTTTTCCCCGAGTCCGAGCATTAGTCCACTCTTGGTGACTACCTTGCCCCCAGCGATGGCCTTGGCTTTTTTGAGCACGCTGAGTGAGCGTTGATACTTGGCACGGCTTCGGACTAGCGCAGTGAGTCGCTCAACGGTCTCGATGTTGTGGTTGAAGATGTGTGGGCGAGCACTCATGCAGAGCTCGAGGGCGAAGTCCTTGTCGTTGAAGTCTGGGGTCAGAACTTCGATAATGATACCTGGGTTGTGGCTACGAACTGCCTCGATCACATTACGGAAGTGCTCAGCACCTCCGTCGCGTAAGTCGTCTCGTGCTACCGCAGTGATGACGACGTGAGATAGATCCATGCGCTTGCAGGCTTCGGCAACGCGTTGAGGCTCATCTGCCTCGAGGGCATCCGGGCGAGCAGTCTTAACAGCACAGAATCCACATGCACGGGTGCACTTTTCACCAGCGATCATGAAGGTCGCTGTTCCGTGGCTCCAGCATTCCCAGCGATTTGGGCATTGAGCTTCTTCACAAACGGTGACCAGATTGAGGTCGCTGACTAAAGATTTCGTCGACCAAAATTTGGGGTCATTAGGTAAACGTACCTTGATCCAATCGGGCTTGCGCTCGGTGTGGAGGGCTGGGTCCATTTTCATTTTTGGGCCGTGGCAATTCATAT
>CBFHKM010000172.1:0-1569 GCA_965656385.1 Oceaniferula sp. | reverse complement strand
AAGAGGGGTTAGCTTGCGCAACAATGGTAAGGAGATCTTTGGGTGGTTTAACCCAAATTTGGCAATGTAATCGACGACGGGCCACGCAGCGAAATAATATTGGTGGTCTTGATCAGGCTCTGGCCAATGTTCTTTGATTTCGTCAAGGATGCGTGCGGTCTCCGGAAAAGACGATGGTAGATGCACGCTCATAACGGTGATCAGGTGTCTGACACGATCTTTGAGCTCGAGCTGATCGAGTGACGAAAGGGCATCCCGCCTGAAGCTATCCTGGCAAAAGCATGCTCCAGCAGAGTCGAGCGCATCAATGATGCGATCGACTGCAGCCTCGCCTAGGCCATCTTTCGTTAGTGCATGTTCCGCCATTACTCAGTGAGCAGTTCTTACTTTTTCATGGCAATGTATTTTGCTGCAGAGAGCAAGCGGATTTCATTGTTTTCATGGATGGACATTTGCTGATTTCAAGCGATGCTCACGCGCGTGTCCACAAGCTCATCGATATTAGAAAATCGCCAGCCTGAGTTATTAGCTCCTGCGGGTAATTGGGATTGTGCCCGTGCGGCGGTGGCCAATGGTGCAGATGCTATTTTCTTTGGGCTGCCCAAATTTAATGCCCGTCTGCGTGCTGATAATTTTACTGAGGAGGATCTCCCTGAGTTGATGGAGTTCCTGCACAAGCATGGTGTTCGTGGCTTCGTTACCATGAATACGCTTATTTTCACGGGTGAGATGGGGGCGGCGGAGCAGCAGCTTCGTTTACTCGATGCCAGTGGTGTCGATGCCATTATTGTGCAAGATTTGGGGCTTGCTCGTTTGGCGCGCCACGTTGCTCCTCAGCTCGAAATTCATGCGTCGACGCAAATGACGATCACTTCGCCCGAGGGTCTTCAATTTGCAGATCAGCTTTACCAACTGGATCGAGCGGTGTTGGCTAGAGAGTTATCCTTGAAGGAGATTGGAAAATTTAACCCTACCGAATGTGTGCCGCTGGAAGTCTTTGTTCACGGCGCTCTCTGTGTCGCTTATTCTGGGCAGTGCTTAACAAGCGAGAGTCTTGGTCAAAGGTCGGCGAACCGTGGCGAGTGTGCTCAGGCTTGCCGGATGCCGTATACCCTCGTCATTGATGGTGTTGAGCGTGACATGGAGGAGGTGCGGTATCTGCTCAGTCCTCAGGATCTTGCAGCAGTTGATTTGATTCCAGATCTGGTGAAGCAGGGTGTTGTCTCCTATAAAATCGAAGGTCGTTTGAAATCACCTGAGTATGTTGCCGCTATCACGAAAGTGTATCGCAAGGCGATTGATGCTGCAGTGGCAAATACAGAGAGCCCGATCACGCAAGAGGATCGCTACACAATGGAAATGACCTTTTCCCGGGGCTTGTCAACGGGGTGGCTGGAGGGCACCAATCACCCGCGATTGACGCACGGTAAATTTGGTAAGAAACGCGGTGTTTACATTGGTGAAGTCATAGCCGCCGAACGTGGCTGGGTTGAGGTTGAGCTATCTTCGGATAATCACGTGAAAGCTGGTGATGGAGTCGTTTTTGATGCTGGTGAAAATCGTGACCAA
>CBFHKM010000171.1:0-3782 GCA_965656385.1 Oceaniferula sp. | reverse complement strand
TCAGTAAGCTCTCCACTTTTATCTCTGCCCAGTGAGCCATCTTGATAAGTTCTATTCACCGTCTCAACATGCCCCGGGTAAAGTGGTGCTACACCCTCTTGAGCAGGACGATCAGATATAGCACCGGGCGTAGCTGGCAACTCAGAGGCAGCTCGGGTATCCCTCTCTCCTAGGATATTTGTATCAGCATCAGGAACACCTTCTTGAGCTGCTGTAGTGCGTGCAAAACGTTGCTTTGGCGGCTTGAGTCCTTCGGACTCATCTAGATCCCGCTCAGGCAACAGAGGCTTATTCTTCGGCGTTGCCTGCACCTCTTCTTTCGGCTCAGGTTCAGGCTCAAGTATAGGCTTTGGCTTGGGGATTTCCCGAATCACTGGATCTGGCTTCTTAACATAGGGAAGCATGACAACGGTTACCTCAGGCTCAGCTCTCACTCCGACCTTGGAGGGCTGGTAAGCAAACACTGGCAAATCCATCATGATTACTGCCATCCATAAGGCAAAGACCAGCACGTGCAACACGACCGCTGCAAAAGCAGAGGTAAAAGCACGTTTTTGCCCGAGAGAAAATATACTCACACAACCACCCTAATTTCCAATTACTAAATTGCAAACCTAGAGGCTGTCCTCCATGATCTTGAACATGAATATTGAAGTGGACTGTATCGATCCGCAACGGATTGACCAGTTCCTGGTTACCCGCCTACCGGAGCTTTCGCGCTCACGTATTCAGGCACTGATCAAATCTGGTGACATTCTTCTCAACGAGGGTCGAGCAAAGGCAAAGCAGCAGGTTAGTAGCGGAGATCGCATTTCGGTTTCCATTCCTGAAGAAAAAAGCTTCGAAGCACAGCCAGAGGATATTCCTATTGAAGTACTTTACGAAGATGATGATATCATCGTGGTTAACAAAGCACACGGAATGGTGGTTCACCCTGCAGCTGGAAACACCGGCGGCACCTTAGTGAACGCATTGCTACACCACTGCAAAGGAGGGCTAGCAGCAACCGAAGAAACTCAGCGACCCGGTATCGTGCACCGACTTGATAAAGACACATCAGGATGCATCATTGTTGCAAAAAACAACGAAGCTTTGCAATCACTGGTCAAGCAATTCCATGATCGCACCACAGAAAAACGCTATCTTACTGTAGTCCAAAGCACCCCCGGAAAAGACAAAGACAGCATCTTCACCCACATTGGAAGGCATCCCGTCAATCGTTTGAAAATGGCAGTGGTAAATCCAGGCAGTGGCAAGTCAGCCATCACAGACTACCAGGTGCTCTACCAAGCTGATGACGACACCTGCCTGATTTTATGTGATTTACACACTGGCCGAACTCACCAAATACGAGTCCACATGGTTCACATCGGCACGCCGATTTTAGGAGATCCCATCTACGCCAAACCCAATCGGCAATCTGTGCAACCCGGCAGGCTTATGCTGCATGCTTGGCAACTCGTCATTGACCACCCACGAAGTGGTGAGCGAATGTCCTTCCAAGCAAGCATACCAAGTGAATACAATCCTTGGACTAACCATACTAATTTATGAATGACGAATCATTGATCGAATCTCTGCTACCAGCGGTAGACCAGCAACTAGAATCAGCTCAGACGACCTATGTAAAATCTACGTTTGATCGCCTCGTAGAGCATGAGCAGCTCAGCCCTGATCAAGCGAAAGAGCTCATCGCTATTTGTTTGGCAGATGAATCTAATCGCATGTATGTCGACAAACGCGACTTTGACATACAGCGCTACCAACAGCTACTTGAGGAACTACCCGGTGAGTTCACCGAGGAACAAGAGGATAACTAACCGAGTCACCCATGCGACTTAGCTAGGCAAGCACCTTACTCTTCCTCGTCCTCAGCTGGAGGAGCCTTGGGGATCTTCTCAACCTCGTCGAGGACATTAATCATATCAACACCACGAGCTGCAGAACTGTCCAAGCGAAAATCTAATCTGGGCGTGCAGCGAAGCACCACCCTCTTGGCGACGCGACTTTGAATTAAGCCACGCTTCTGACCAAGTTGTTCGATCACCTTACCTCCATAGCCACCAAGCACACCAACAAACACCTTTGCTTCACGCAGGTCTTGGGTGATATCTACGCCACTTACCGTAACAAGCGCACCGCCAAACTCAAAATCACGTTGCAGCACCGTGCTTATTTCACGTCGCAACAACTCATTGATTCTATCTAGACGCTGACTCATGAATTAATAGTAATGACCAATAGTCTAGACATACCCATTAGAGGGTCTGCTCAACTTTTTCGAGGATGTAACACTCAATGACGTCACCCTCTTCGTATTCATCAAATTCACCCAAGCGAATACCGCACTCGATACCTTGCTTGACCTCATCAACTTCGTCTTGGTGACGACGTAATGTCGACATCTTGCCATCAAAAACAGGAATTCCACCACGTAATACACGAGCATGTGCCGTGCGGGTAACCTTGCCATCTTTGGCGATACAGCCCGCGGCACGACCACGACGCACCTTGAAGACCTGCTTCACCTCTGCATGACCAATGATCGATTCGCGAGTGAGTGGATCAAGCAGGCCAAGCATAGCCTCCTCGACAGTGTCAATAAGCTCGTACACAATAGAGAAGAGCTTCACTTGAACACCTTCACGTTTCGCAGCCCTTACGGCATTGCTTTCCACCTTCGTATTAAACCCTAGGACAACAGCATCCGATGAGCTTGCCATTAAAATATCATTTTCAGTGATAGCTCCAGCAGCTGATTTGATGAAGCGAGGCTCAACCTTATCGCTCTTGATTTCGTTGATCGCATTTTCAATCGCTTGCACAGAACCCTGCACATCACCTTTGAGAATGATCTTAAGCTGGATCGTGTTATCACCCTCAACCATAGACATCAGGTCCTCCATGCGACTTTTCTTTGGCCGAACGAGACGCGCGTTACGCTTATCTTCGAGACGTTCCTCAGAGAGTTTTTTGGAAGCACGCTCATTCTTCATTTGCACGAGCTCATCACCAACGTGAGGCAGCTCCGCAAAACCGATAATTTCCACTGGTGTAGCTGGACCAGCTTCCTTGACCTGCTCACCGAGATCATTGAGCATCGTCTTCACCTTACCTGCATAGGGGCCACAAATAAATGGCACCCCTACCTTTAAGGTTCCAGCCTGAACCATCACTGTAGCAGTAGGCCCCTTGCCTGCTTGCACGCTCGCCTCAATGACTGAAGCCCGAGCATTAGCACGAGGGTTTGCTTTCAGCTCCAAAACTTCTGCCTGCAAAGCCATCAGCTCAATAAGCTCATCCATTCCTTGGCCAGTGACTGCTGAGACTTCCACACACTCAACATTACCTCCAAAATCAACAGGCTGGAGTTCATGCTCCATAAGTTGTGTTTTCACACGAGTCGTGTCAGCACCCGGCATGTCACATTTGTTAATGGCAACAATGATCGTCTTCTTCGCCTTCTTAGCATGCTCAATCGCCTCGATGGTCTGAGGCATAATGCCGTCATCGGCGGCAACAACGAGCACCACAATATCGGTAACGTCTGCACCGCGAGCACGCATTTCAGTAAATATAGAGTGACCAGGAGTATCGATGAAGCTTATCGGACGACCCTCGTGTTCGACGCGGTAGGCTCCGATGTGCTGGGTAATCCCACCAGCTTCGCCAGATGTCACCCGACTCTTTCGGACAAAGTCCAATAATGAAGTCTTACCATGATCAACGTGTCCCATGAACGTAATGATTGGAGCACGATATTCGAGAGTTTCCTCGTCTTC
>CBFHKM010000170.1:0-3792 GCA_965656385.1 Oceaniferula sp. | reverse complement strand
GACGGTGCCTGCAGGGAAGGTAGCACGGAGAACGTCATAGGCGCTGTGATCGTCATCGAGGTCACCGTGGACATTGGAGACAATATGCATGACATGGCTATAGCGCTCCACGATCATGAAATCATCTACGGTGACACTGCCGTGTTTGGAAATCCTGCCGACATCATTACGAGCAAGGTCAACGAGCATGAGATGTTCTGCACATTCTTTCTGGTCTGCTAACAGGTCGGCTGCCAGAGCGTCGTCTTCTTCGGGTGTTTTGCCTCTCCAGCGGGTGCCGGCAATGGGGCGAATATCGATACGGCCATTGATTGCCCTGACATGAACTTCAGGTGAGCTACCGACTAAGGCGAAGTCGTCCAGCTGTAGGATAAACATGTAGGGTGAAGGATTGACGTGGCGCAGGGCGCGGTAGAGGTCGACCGGGCTGCCAGAGAAATCGGTTTCGAAGCGCTGGCTGGGTACAATTTGAAAAGCGTCTCCAGCGGCGATATACTCCTTAGCCTTTACCACCATGCCCTCATATTCTTGTTGGGTGGTATTGCTGCGGGCTTGCGGTGTATCATACTCTGCCAAGCCATTGAGCGGTGGAATATGGAGCTCGGTGTCGAGTTTGTTGAGCATGCCCTCAATGCGTGCACAGGCGTCCTGGTAGGATGCGTCAGGCGTCGGGTGTTCATCGACAAAGGCATTGGCCACGATGAAAAGCCGACGTAGACGATGGTCGAAAACCAATACCGTGTCAGCGATGATGAATAGTGCATCGGGAAGACCGAGCTCGTCTCCAGCAGGTTCTCCGATGCTAGGCTCAAATTCTCTGACAGCATCGTAAGAGAGATAACCTACAGCGCCACCGTAGAATGGTGGGGGGTTATCTTGAGTCGAGGGATGGTATACGGCCATCAGCTCCTCGAGTTCTGCGAGCACGTCCTTTTTTGCTGTCCAGGTGCGTGACTCGCCAGCCTCAGTGAAGGTGATTTCATTACCGACGGCTTGGATGACGGCGCGCGGGTTACTGCCGAGGAGGGAATAGCGACCACTGTCGCCACTGCTCTCGGCACTTTCAAAGAGGAAGGCCTCACCACCATCGCTGCTGATCTTGATATAAGCCGAGAGGGGGGTTTCGAAATCCGCTGCTAACTGAGCATACACAGGCACGACATTGCCTTTCGCTGCGAGGTCGCAGAAATCATCAGGTGAAGGATTGACGGGAGTGGTGTTCAACGTGGCAGAGCATGGCGGCAAATTACGTTCGCGCAATTCGAAAAAAGTGAAAAGACAGGATCAGAGTTCGATGAACTGAAATCGATAGATGAGAGAGGGTCGGCAGAGTGTTTTGTTATGCGCCTGAGCTATGTGCTTGGCACACGGCATAAGCCTAGGTAATTTATCGCCATGAAGCGCAACACCACCATCGCATTGGCTGCAGTTTTACTTTTGATACTGGGGACTGGAGGGCTGTTTGTTGCTTACAAAGGATATAAAAAATATCAAGCGAGGCAGAATCAAGAATTTAGATATGAAGGAACGATGGGTAAACCTGCCCAAGGATTTCAACTGGATGCCTTCAAACGGCATTTGCTCAGAGACGATGCTATAGAGCATGTGATCGTGGAGCAAAAATTAGTGGATGCATGGGGGCTTGATGACTTAGAGGCAGCAAAGATACGCATGCGGTCAAAATTTGATGTTAATCTTGTGAATGCTGAGCTCAAAGTGAGCTACCAAGATAAAAACAAACAAATTGCTCACGATATATTGAAAGCTATTGTTCAACGATACTACGAGCAGCTTCAAGCAGCTGAGAAGGATCAATAATAAGGCTCGTTTTGTATGTAATGATTCAGCAGCGCTAATTGCAGGTCAGTGGGCCTAGCTTACAGTTTTTAATATTTCGTTGGCGCTGTAGCGTACTTTTGCAAGTTCAGCATACTTGTCATCACTGGAACGGTAGCCCATCGCGCACGCAACCGTGGTAGAGAAGCCACTATTTTCTAAACCAAGTATACGGTCATACTCGGCGGGAATAATGCCTTCCATGGGACATGCATCGAGGTTTAACACAGCTGCGCTCATCATCAGTTGACCAAGGGCTATGTATACTTGGTTTTTTGCCCATGCCAGAGTCTTTTCCCGATCCATATTGCCAAAAAACCCATTCATCATTCCGGCATATCCTTCGAGGCTTTCACGAGAGACGCCCCGAATGTTGGCTAGCTGATCAAGCCATTTATCGATATCTTCTTGATTCATACCATCTCTGGCGCAGAGTACGACCAAATGCGAACAATCAGTCACTTGGCGCTGATGCCACGAGTGCTCGAGCAAATCTTGCTTGGTTTTTTGGCAGGTGATGGTGATGAATTGCCACGGCTGAAGTCCGAATGATGAGGGGGTGAGTACCATGCTTTCTTCAAGAGAACTCCAAATATCCGGAGAGATCTTATTTTCGTTATCGAAAACTTTAGTGGCGTAGCGCCACTGCAGGCTGGATGTAAGTTCTTGAGGTGTCATGATCTCTAAGTGTGTTTTGTGATTCTATTTGGATAGTAAATTAATGATTTGTGGATGCCCTATGGTTTAACTGGCTTATTCATTGTCAATTGACAAAGGCAGGCGAACTGAAGGGAACTCTTTGAGTGTAAAATTGAGCATGAGACCGTATTCTTCGGGCCCATTACGATTGTCTCTTATGTGCAGGCCGATTGAGGCCACCCAGCTATCGAAATCACGATATATATTGTATTGTTGTACTTCTAAGGTGCTGTCATCGAGCTCCCAGCGCTGATAAAATCCGAGGCCCCATGAATCGCTAATTCTTGCATATGCTCTGAAGTTGATGCGGTTCGAATCCGTGAGGATAGGGTGGTTGTTGAGCTGGCGATAGCCAAAGGCAAGTTCAACCGCATCACTGGGCATAAATGTGATATTACTGGCCCACTCACGAAATTCAGAGCCTCCCGCGGCAATGGGAAACTGAGTCTCAAGATTGAGCCTCATCCATGGAAGTGGCTGCCAAATGATGTCGTTGTAGAGGTTGGATAGATCGCGGTCAAATTCAGGGTCGTTCATGAAGACGTCCATGTATGTATCCATCACTAGCCACTCATGAGAGTTTCCATCTCGTTTGGTGATCAGCCGATTGCGTGCTCCTAATCTCAAAATAGACCAGTCTTTTAAATCATCAATGGCAGTAAACCGGCCGACTTCACGTGGACTTGGACGTGTGGTCGGAGTCAGTAGCTCGATTCCTCGAAATGAGTTGTCGAGTGAATCACTCGATAATTGGGAGAGATTTGCGTAGGGTTGGAAAACGTGGAGAACACGATCAAGGCCCCATGTTTTGTTGACGATATTTGGGTAAACCTTAGAAAACTTAACGGAAGTGTCAATGCCGGCGGAGAAATGGGTCCTATCAAATGATTGAGTGCCATTGTCAATTGATGAATATCTTGTATATCCAGCCCCGACTCTTGGTGTGATGGCTATTTTGCCTCCCGGGTTCAGGGGTAAGCTGAACTCATGCCAGGTGTGAAAGCGGTTGTAGCCACGGTCATCCAAGAGCTCATTGATTTCGGCTAGCCGAGGATCGCCAAGGGGTAGCGCGTCAGCCTCAGCTTTTAGGCTGCTTGATTGAAAATCAGCCAGACGCTCATCGTAAATTCCAAAACTAGTCGTCCCCTCGTGTAGAATCGGGGACCCTAAGATAGGTCGTTTTACTTGATCAAAAAAAAGTTCGGGTAGCCGTGTGTCTTGTTCGTAGAAATCATTGAGCCGGATACGGCTGTAGAG
>CBFHKM010000169.1:1650-3793 GCA_965656385.1 Oceaniferula sp. | reverse complement strand
TGCTTGTGATGTTGTTTTGCACAAGAGCAAGCTTGCGTGAGCATGGTCGTGAATCAAGCAGTATTTCAAAAGATAACAGGGGCATCCCAGCGAGCTGCCGGTCTGAGTAATGGCGATGTGAACTCAGAGTTTGTAGGTTTTTCTTGGTATTGTTTTTTCGCTCTTTTCGAGAGGACGTAATCTGTCCAGCATGGTGTTGTGAGCGAGTTACCACAGATCGATTATCCGGACCTCCCCGTGGCACAGCGCCGGGATGAGATCATGGAGGCGATGCGTGCTCATCAGGTGGTCATTGTTGTGGGTGAGACGGGAAGTGGTAAGACGACCCAGCTTCCTAAGATGGCCTATGAGCTGGCAGTGGAGGAGGGCAAGAAAGGTAGGATAGGCTGTACTCAGCCGAGGAGGCTGGCTGCCGCTACTGTGGCTCGGCGTGTAGCTGAGGAAATGGGAACTGGTTTGGGTGAGCGAGTCGGGTATCAAGTGAGATTTGTTGAGAAAGTACAGGAGGATACCACGATTAAGTTTATGACCGATGGGATCCTGCTGGCGGAAACACAGCGAGACAGGAACCTAAAGCAATACGATACGCTCATTATTGATGAAGCACATGAGAGAAGTCTGAATATTGATTTTATCTTAGGCTTTCTGAAGAATCTGCTGCTGCGTCGTAAGGATCTTCGAGTCGTAGTGAGTTCTGCTACTCTGGACGCGGGCATGTTCTCAGAATATTTTGATGGTGCTCCAGTGGTCAATGTTGAGGGTAGAACTTTTCCGGTAGAGGATCATTATCTACCACCACAAACAGAAGGTGAGGATCTGGCTAGTCATGTGGCTCGTGCAGTCGAGTGGGTCAGGGATTTTGATAGCCAAGGAGATCTGCTTATTTTCCTGCCAGGTGAGCGAGAAATCAGGGAGTGTGCTGACGCGCTGGAGGGTAGAAATTTCCCCGCTACAGATATTTTGCCATTGTTTGCAAGGCTCGGCCTTGATGCGCAAGAGCGTGTGTTTCGAGTGGGAGGCCAAAGTCGACGAGTAGTGCTTGCAACTAATGTGGCGGAAACATCGGTGACAATTCCGGGCATTGTCTATGTCATCGACAGTGGCATGGCGAGAGTGAGTAGGTGGAACCCTGCAAGGCAGATCCAAAGGCTGCAGGTAGAGCAAATCAGCCAAGCTAGTGCCAGGCAGCGCAGGGGTCGGTGCGGTAGGGTGTCGGAGGGAGTATGCGTGCGTCTTTACAGCGAAGAGGTGCACGAGGCAGCTGATGAATATACGGACCCCGAAATCAGACGGAGTTCTCTAGCTGGCGTAATTTTGAGAATGAAGTCATTGCGTCTTCCCGATGTGCGTGAGTTTCCGTTCCTAAGTCCTCCCTCGGCGCGCGCTATTAGTGAAGGGCACCGCACGCTCGAAGAGGTGGAAGCCATGGAGAAAGGTGGTGATCTCACTGAGATTGGGTACAAGTTAGCTAGGCTGCCGCTAGACCCTCGGCTGGGCAGAATGCTCATTGAGGCCTCTCGCAGAAAAGTGCTCGATGCTGTTCTGGTAATGGTGGGTGGTATGAGCGTAATGGATGTGCGAGAGCGGCCACAAGATAAGCAGGAGCAAGCAGATCAGGCCCATAAAAAATTCAATGACGAGCAGTCTGACTTTTTGACACTACTACATATTTGGTCGGCTGTCTCAGCGTTTAGAGAAAAGAAAAATCGCTTTCGTCGAAACCAGTTGCGTAAGTATTGTAAACAGCATTTTTTGAGTTTTAGAAGGGTGCTGGAATGGGATCAAATTGTCGGTGAATTGAGCCGTTTGGTGCGTGATACATTGAAGGTCAAGCCAGTGTCACTTGTGGCTGATCGTAAGCAGTGGGGAGATGAGGATGAGATGCACAAGTCAATAATGGCTGGTGTCCCGATGCAGTTTGGCTTTTGGGATAAAGAGAAGCGCGCCTATCGAAGTACGGCAGGTAGAGAGTTTTCCATTTTCCCCGGATCTGGACTGTTTGGCAATAAGAAGCCAGAATGGATCCTCGGCTTTGAATTAGTAGAGACTACTAAGCTTTGGGCGCGTAAGGTCTCAAGTATTGACGCCAGTTGGGTGGAGGAAATTGTGCCGCACCTCTGCCGTCACCGTTATCATTCGCCTC
>CBFHKM010000169.1:0-1551 GCA_965656385.1 Oceaniferula sp. | reverse complement strand
ACTGGGATGAACATCAAGGGGCTGTGTATGGTAAAGAGACTGTGCTTTGCGGTGGGGTGACTATTGTCGACGGTCGTAAGGTTTTTTATGGAAGGGTCAGTGCTGAGGATGCACATGAGGTTTTTGTGCGGGAGGCCATCCTAGGTGGGGGATTGAGAACGCGTGGTGAGTTTCTTGTTCGGCTTGATGAAGTGCGTGAAGAGATTGAAGGTGCCGAGCATAAGTTACGCCGATCTGGTGGCTTATGGTCTGATGAGGCTGTATTTGACTTTTTCACCGCACGCATTCCAACCCGTATCTGCACGGCTAAAGCATTTCAGAAATGGCGAACGACGGACAATAATGAAGACGAACTCATGGTCACGGTGCAAGATTGCATCTGGGGGGAAATGGAGGACCTGTCCGATTTTCCAGATTGCGTGCATCATGGCGAGCTAAGCTATGATGTGAGCTATGCAGATAATCCTGGCGAGCGTGCAGATGGAGTTATCTTTGAAATCAGTCTGGATCAGGTTGTCGACTTTGAGGATTATCTGGTTAGCTGGGGGGTTCCTGGTATTTTAGAAGAGAGGATATATTTGATGGTAAGAGCACTGCCGAAGGCCCAGCGACAGATATGTTCACCAGCAAGAGATGTAGCCCAGGCTTTTGTTGAAGAATGGAAAGGCTGGGAACCTACGCGTGAGTTGAAGCTTGAGCTGGCTGAATTCCTCTCAAAAAAAAGTGGGCATGTCATTGACTCTGGTATGTTTGATGAAGGTCGTTTGCCTGATAATATGAGACCTAAGTTGAGGGTTTGGAGTGAGCAGGATCAGGAACTTGCTTATGGCGAATCGGTTCAGGATATCAGGCTGAAATTAGCTGGTATGATGAGGGAGAAGCGTGAGGTGCAAGTTAATGAAGAGTGGGAAATGACCGGTGGAGAAGGGTGGGATTTTGGTGAGATTCCAGATGAGGCAGAGGAGGGTGTTTTTCCCGCTTTGGTGGATGAGGTCGAGACCGTGGGCATGCGTGCGTATTTAGATCGAGCGTCCGCTGATGAAAGTCATCGTGCTGGGTGTGTGCGTCTGTTTCTTATCGATCAAGCGAGTCACTGTGCCTATGTGGGCAAGAAGTACCCTCTAGGAATGCAGTCTAAGTTGATGTTGCCTATAGTGGAGCATATTAAAGGTGAGGCTCTAGAACAGATGCTACGGGTCTCATGCGAGGGTGCTTTGGGCACTCCGTTACCACGATGTGAGGATCATTTTCTGACTGCGTCTGCTCGTGGCAAGGGTGAGTTGTTTACATGCGCAGAAAAAGTTGCCCGCGGATTTGAGGATATGTGTGAGAGTCGCGGGCGCATCACAGTGTGGATGGAGCAACATCGCAATGATCGGCACTTACAGGTAGTTGTGGAGGATCTTGAAGAAGAAATGGATTGGTTGCTAGCGAGTGGTTTTATTTGGCGAGCAGGTTATGTGAGATTTTGCGAATTCGGGCGCTATTTTGAAGCCATGGAGGAGCGCCTGAAGCGCTTGCAAAGCTTGCCTCAGATCAAAGATGATGAAA
>CBFHKM010000168.1:0-3802 GCA_965656385.1 Oceaniferula sp. | reverse complement strand
CTGGCGCAGCCCAGCTTTGGCCGCCGCAGATCCAGGCATGATTTGCTTGAGTGGAACGCCTTTCTCTTCCTTGTCAAAATCCATCATAACACCAAGGTAAGCTTTGTCTCCGTCTCTCAGACTGCGCGCTGCAACGCTGACTACACCAAGGCTGCCAACGTCTCCGTCTGGACCAGCAAGCAGGATGAAGCTTCCTAGACCCATCGGTTTTGCTTTCCAGAGCTTAACGGGGCTGAGACGTTTAGCGTGGTTCTCGCTCTTAAATATTGCGAGATCATGATCTGGATAGATTCCCGCTAAACGGGTTGCCAATGCCTTACCTTTTGAGGTGACGGCGACAATATGATGGCGAATATCTTCAACTTCGCTCCACTTGGTAAGGATGACTGGCTCAGTATCAACAGCTGACATTACAACTGTGCCATAGCAGATCATGCTACCTTTGTGATAAAGGGTAACGGTACTCTGTGCGGCTTGTTCAACGCTTTTTTTAGATACGCTATAAAAGCTCGAGGCTTGTTGCTGGAGTTCTTTTTTCTCTTGTCGAGTGAGCCCTGCTAGGGGATCAGGCATTAGGTGTTGATGCTGCGCGATCGCTTGCAAAGACAGGCAGGTCCATGCAAATGAAGCTATCAATAATACTACAAATGTGGGGACTTGAGATTGATCTTTTTTCATGGTGATAGGATGATTCATAGCGGGGTGCAGCAATGCTGTGTCGTCTAGCGATTACCGCGTAAATCGATGTCCCCACGTCGGCCCAAAGTTACATTGCGAGTCAGCACATCGTTGTCGCGGTGGAGGAGTATCTTTATGGTGTCACCAGGCTGATGTTGCGCGATAACAATGTGAAGGGTACGTAAATCTGGGGTTGGCTTGTTCTCTATTTGGCCAATGATGTCGCCAGCCCTAAGGCCACCATTACTGGCGGCTCCTCCCTCAAAAACATGCCGTATGCTCATGCCTTTTTTAGTCGGCGTGCCGGGGATAATGCCGATGACTGGTGCATCAGGATTGTCCAGCATGGAGCTGCCACCAAGGCGTCCCCAAGTTTGACCTTTTTTAAGTTTGTCCCAGTCCTGTAACACTCCTGTGATGCCAGCGTGGTTGTTGGACATGAGTGATTTGCCAATCGAAGAATGAATGCCTACGATGTTTCCTTTCATATCAAAAAGGGGCCCGCCACTATCACCCCCTATGAGGGCGCAATCAGTGCTGATAAATTCATCGAGACCGCGTGCTATTACCCTGCCGAAACGAACTGGTGGGGTGCGCACTGGGTCGTATCCGCCGGCATGACCAAGCGCGATAACCAGGTCGCCTGTTGTCAGTTTTTGGGTGCTCCCCACGTTTGCATGTGGCCAGCCCAAAGTGGGTGTTGGGTCGCTAATCTGCAGCATGGCGGTGTCACGTGTGTAGTTGGCACCCAATACTTTGCCTCTTGCTTGTTTCCCATCTGGAAAAATGACGGTCATTTCATCTGAGCCACGCACGACATGACCAGCTGTGAGTATCAGGCCGTTTTTGTTGACGACAACGCCGCTGCCGGACGCTCCGTTTTTCATGGAAAAAAGTGAAACGGTGGCAGGTAGCACCTTTCCAACAACGCGCGTAACTTTTTTCTCTAGTGTTTTGAGCTGGAAGAGGTCCGCTGGGCTGGGAACTGCCAGCAGTGGCTCACATAACATGGTTGCGGCTGCAGCCATGGTAAATGTTGAAAATAGGGTGCGGGGAAATCTCATATGAGCAGACTTAGAATGGGTAGTTTTATTCTTAATAAACAATTCACTAGGAGAAGCGTTGCATAAACTGGTGTTTGTGCCACAAATTTCGGAGTCGGGCTAGCTTGAGCAAGCTCTTTGAGCTACAATGCCGTGGCTAGTGGCAAGCAGTAAGTATTATACGATGGCAGCAAAAAAAACCAATTCGGGATCTCGCTCGGTGCGCAGGCGCTCCTCAGCTGCCAAGTCTGGGCGAAAAAAAGCGGCGCCTAGGCGCCGTGCAGCAAAGAAAAAATCGAGTCGCAGTAAATCGAATAATCGTAATCGAGGCTGCCTGATGATGATATGGTGCTGGCCTTTCGGGCTTGTTGACCGCTTTACCCAAGATTTAAACTTGCTGATGAAGTGGCCCGCCAGAGCTGTTGGTTACTTGGCTGTATTGGTGATGGCCTTTTTGATGTTTGTGGCGTTTGTCTATGGTGCCCGATCGCTGCGCTATAACATGGACAAGGTAGCTGAAATGCCAGCCAGAACGGTCGTTTATGCTCGAGATGGACGCAGTGAGATAGGGCGCTTGCACGGTGATAACCGATACATTGTTCGGTATGATCAAGTGGCTGAAGAATTTAAGGATGCGCTGATATCACGGGAGGATGCTCGTTTTTATAGTCATTTTGGTGTCGATATTAAAGGGGTGGTCAGAGCAACAGTGGAAAATATCAAACGTCGTCGTTTTGCCCAAGGTGCCTCGACTATCAGTATTCAGCTGGCAGAAAATACATGGTTTCCGCCTGACTCGGGTAAGAAGAAGTCATCGCTTCAACTAATTGATCAGAAGCTACTTGAGATGGCATTGGCATGGAGAATTGAGAGAAGCTATGACAAGCCGAAGATTCTCGAACATTATATGAACCGCATCTTCTGGGGGCATTCCATACGTGGTGTGGAGTCAGCTTCTCGAACATATTTTGAGAAGCCGGCAAGTCGGTTGACGCTCTCCGAAGCCGCTATGTTAGCTGGCATTATACGTGGACCCAACGCTTTCTCTCCTTTCAAGAATATTGAAGCTGCCACTCGTGAGCGGGATGTCACACTAGGCCGAATGGTCAATTACGACCACATCACGGAGCAACAGGCCGAAGTCGCTAAGCGACAGAAGTTGGTTGTTCGGCCCGCATATCGGCGGGTTGTTCTTGATAGTTACGTCATGGATGCTGTGCGCCGTGAATTGGATCGTATCCTGGAGGAACATAACATTGAGTATGGTGGACTCACGGTGATCACAACGGTAGACCACACGATACAGCGCGCTGCAGAGCTATCAGTTGAGCGTAATCTCGCCAAAGTAGAGAGCACTCCAGGATATTGGCACCAAACCCGCAAAAAATGGCAAAATCTACCTGACAAAAAAAAGGGTAGGCCAGGATACGTGCAAGGCGCATGTGTTGTCATTGAAAACCGAACTGGTGCGGTCCTCTCTGTAGTGGGTGGTAGAGATGCTAATGAATCAAAATACAACAGGGCGATACAAGCAAAGCGTCAAATAGGCTCTTTGTTTAAACCTTTCGTCTACCTCGCGGCATTTAACCGTGGTCTCATGCCGAAGACCTGGATTCCAGACGGTGCTATCCGACCAGGCGAGATTGATGGAGCTCCTCGATCCTGGTCCCCAGCGAACTCGGATGGCACGTTTGAAGATTTTATCACAGCAGAGGATGCACTGGTAAGGTCTCGAAACACATCATCAGTGAGGGTGGGTAACTTTGCAGGAATTGAAGGAGTCAACCAGACGGCTATTGATGTCGGCTTTATCCAAGGGATACCGAAGAATCCATCAAGTTATTTGGGGACTTGGGAGGCAACCCCATGGCAGGTCGCAAGCGCGTATACCGTATTCCCGAACAACGGTGAATGGTATCGACCCTACATTATACAAGAAATACGCAATGCTTCAGGTGAGCGTGTTTATCCTGGAAAGGGAGATTCGGGGAAATTGGTCATCAGCGCAGCCGTTCCCGGTGCGACTTGGAGTGTTTCCAATACCTTGCAACAAGTTGTTGATCGTGGAACGGGAAATCGGG
>CBFHKM010000167.1:0-3836 GCA_965656385.1 Oceaniferula sp. | reverse complement strand
ACCCTTAGCCTTTGTAGGCTTTGGTAAATGCCTCAATTGCATCGTGGAGCTTTTGTGCGTTCTCTGTGTCTGTAGTTTGCTTGCACTTCATCGCGTTCACGATGATTTGGTGGGCAAGGCTAAGTTTGTTGAGGTATGCGGCGTTGTTGCTGTCGGCTTCGCCAAGCTTAACACGTTGTGCCAAGAAATACTGAGTGATGGTGTTTTGGATCTTAGTGGCGTGATCTTCCTTGTTGCTCACCCAGCGTGATATTTGGTTGGCATTTTTGCCAGTATCCTTGGAGAGCTCATTGATCTGTGCCATCGCCTTGGCGATCGTTTTTTGGTGCGTTTGCAGATCGATTAGGACGGTGTCGTCTGAGTAGATACCACATGGCACCTGGCAGTGAGCGCTGGCATTAGGCGCGGTGACAAACGATAAAAGGGCGACAGTAGCTAGGAATAGGCAAGATTTCATATCGCAAATAAATTAAGCGCGACTTGCGGATTTCGCACGCGAAAAATCAGAGTGATTTTTTCCAGCGTGCTACTTCGGTGTTCACATTGGCAACACTGGGTGCTCCCGTGTTGGTGCGGGCTGCAAGAGCCGTCTGAAGATCGAAAACATCTTTGGCGTCGGTTCCATAGTGATCTGAGACCTGGGATAGATCAAGCTGATCAAGAGGAGTTTTGGTCTGCACGCTAACGGCAACAGCTTTGCCCACCAGCTCATGGGCGTCGCGGAAAGGCACGCCGTTTTTGACCAGGTAGTCAGCAAGATCTGTTGCCAATAACAAGGGGTCGGAGGCTGCCGCTAGGCAGGTATCCTCGTTAATACTCATGTCTGAGATCATCTCAGCATTGACCTTGAGTGCCAACGTGAGCGTGTCGATAGAGTCAAACAGCGGCTCTTTGTCTTCCTGTAAGTCACGGTTGTAGGTGAGGGGGAGACCCTTGGCAGCGGTGAGTAGGGCAACAAGGTTGCCGTAAAGTCGGCCAGTTTTACCCCGGGTGAGTTCACATACGTCTGGGTTCTTCTTCTGCGGCATCAGAGATGATCCCGTGGTATGTGCATCGGAAAGCGTTGCAAAACCAAACTCGGAACTGCACCAGAGGATTAGGTCTTCGGAGAGACGGGAGAGGTGAGTGCCCACAAGTGCCATGGCAAAGAGAAACTCTGCCATGTAGTCGCGATCCGATATGGCGTCCATCGAGTTGGTGGTAACGCGGTCGAAGCCGAGTTCATCGGCAATTTGCGCTCGGTCGAGATTGATGGTGGACCCAGCCAAGGCGCCAGAGCCCAGAGGGCAGACATTGACTCGCTTGCGACAGTCGGCAAGCCGTGACTTATCCCGATCTAGCATCTCGACGTAAGCAAGCAGGTGATGACCAACCGTAACGGGCTGCCCACGTTGCAGGTGGGTGTAACCCGGAATAAGGGCGGCTGCATATTGCGCCGCTTGTTTGAGCAGTGCTTTTTGTAAACTGGTGATCAGTTCGCAGATGTTATCAATCTCTTCTCGGCAGTAGAGGCGTGTGTCGGTTGCGACTTGGTCATTGCGGGACCGTGCGGTATGGAGTTTTGCACCTGCAGCACCGATACGTGAGGTAAGGGCAGACTCGATATTCATGTGAATGTCCTCAAGCTCAATAGAAAATTCAAATTTGCCCTCCTCTATGACTTTTTTGATTTCGGCCAGTCCAGTTTCGATAGCTGCGAATTCATCGTCGCTGAGAAGTCCTGCCTTTACTTGTGCCCGTGCGTGGGCGATCGAGCCAGCGATGTCGTGTTTATACAGGCGCCAGTCATAGGAGATAGATTCTCCATACTGTTGCACGAGATCTGCTGTTGCTTTGGCGAAACGTCCTTTCCACATGCGGAAGTTCTAGCGCCTTTGTTACGATTTGCAAACCACCGAATGCAAGGAATGTGCGCGCACGAAATGTATGGTGGTTTAGATGAGCTACTGATGCGGGTGCTCTTTGAGGAGTTCCTCAGGGCTGTAAAATCCTTCTTTGTCTTCAGTGGCTTTGCGAACTTCCTTAACTTCGCTGGGTGAAACCGTTGAGGCTTCATTGCCAAAAGCATTCCTAACGTAGGTGAGGGCAGCTGCGATTTCTCGGTTATTGAGCGCATCCTTGAACGCAGTCATGGGAACATGTCCCGGATATTCTTTGCCCTTCACGGTGATGGGGCCATGCAGCCCGTGCAGGGTGAGCTTGATCAGGCGTTCCTTGCTGCCGGTAACCCACTCGCTATTGTCAAGGGGTGGAAAGCCAGAGTGGGGCAGCCCTTTGCCGTCTTGTTGGTGACAAGTCGCGCAGTGACCTTCTCTGTTGTATATTTCAGCACCTTGTCCGAAAATCTTTTTGGCATCTCCTGTGAGCTTGGTTTTGAGCAAGAAATAGGGAGCGTCATGAATTTTCTCGTCCTTGAGCTTAGCCAAAGCATGTCGATTTGCCCCCTTCATCGTGGGTTCGAGTGGTTTTTTACCAGCAGTCTCTAAAACAGGCAGGCCGACCTCTTTAGGGAGCCATGAAGCGGTAGTAATCGCTTCAAGTCTGACTCTTCCGTGTTCATCATCAGCGGCTGCCATCAGCAGTGATGGGTGATTGGAAAGCTCATCGATATTAAAACGGAGCACGCGTACCGCGGCAGCACGGATTCGATGATCAGAGGATTTGAGTAGTTCACCGAGTAGCTCTGTATCGACCTGATTAAGACCCCAAGAGACCCAAAGGGCTTCGAGTTTGTGATGATCGTCTGTTTGCTTAGCGATCCATGTCTTCAGAGTAGGAAGGACATCGGCGGCATCGCGGCCGCGCAGCTCGCGGCGGGTGCGATAGCGGGTGCGTGCTTCGGGTAGTTTCAGGTTTTCGAGTAATTCGGCAATGCTTGCTCCGTGAATCTTGGCTGGCTTTACCAGCTGGCGTTCTGGGTAGGTGATGCGGTAGATCCGGCCGTGGACGTGGTCACGGCTTGGGTCACGCTGGTTGTGCTGCGCGTGCCCAATAAGGGCGTTATGCCAGTCTGCTACATAGAGGGATCCATCTGGGGCAAACTCCAGATCGACCGGGCGGAAGTTTTTATCGGCTGAGTGGAACAAGTCATGGCGCCATTTGGCCTCGAAGCCAGCGCCTTCTTCAACGATGCGGTGTTGCTTAGCGCCGAGAAATCCAATGTTGTTACAAATGAGCATATCACCCTGGACATCATCTGGGAAATGCCTGCTCGATACAAACTCAAGCCCTGAGGTGGGGCGCACCTTATGATCTTGAAGGATGCTGGTAGCATACATGCTGACTCCGTAAGTGGACTTCACCGTGCCTGGCATCATCCAAGAAACAGCTGGGCCGGAGGTATGCAGGAAAAAATCCTGGCCGTAATCATCGTAGGCAGTTCCCCATGGATTGGGAATGTGTAGCTGGGCGTAACGAATGAGTTTCTTGCGTTGTGGTGAGTAGCGGAAGAAGCCGCCATTTGTGCCACGGACAGGTCCATAGGCGGTCTCAATATTGGAATGGAGAAATATACCCTCACTCATGATGATGGCTCCCGATGGATCCGCGCAGAATGCTCCAATGGCGTGGTGGGTATCGTGATCATCGAAGCCACTCAAGATGACTTCGCGAACATCGTATTGGTCATCTCCGTCGGTGTCCTTGAGTAGAACAAGATGGCCGGACTGGGCAACGTAGACGCCTTCTGATGTGATTTCAAATCCCATGGGGATATGAAGGTCACTAGCGAAGGTGGTTTGTTTGTCGGCTTTACCGTCGTTGTCAGTATCCTCGAGTATGATGAGTTTGTCGCTAGGCTTGGGATCACCAATACGATAGTGAGGGTAGCTGGGCAT
>CBFHKM010000166.1:0-3880 GCA_965656385.1 Oceaniferula sp. | reverse complement strand
AATGGTGAGAGGGCACGAAAAAGCTCTCGATCCGTGTGAGGGATGAGAGCTTTTAAAATGGTGCTCGAGGCGGGAATGAAATCGCTCCGCTCAATCTATGCTGAAGTGCAAAATGCCTCCTCCGGCATTTTGATGTTATGATTACATCGTGATGCACGATGCTTGTGCGTTCAAACCCGGGGCCTACGCTTACTGGCTGGCGCCTGTTCGCTCCGGAAGGGTTCTCATCCCGCCTCTTGGGGGAATGGTGAGAGGGCACGAAAAAGCTCTCGATCCTTTTGAGGGATGAGAGCTTTTAAAATGGTGCTCGAGGCGGGAATCGAACCCGCACCCGGTTAACCCGGACTAGATCCTTAGTCTAGCGCGTCTACCAATTCCGCCACCCGAGCACTGGTGCCAAACGTAGATACGTGGTGCGGAGGGAATTAGAGTCCCCGCGATGAAAAAGCAAGCGAATCTTTTGTAAAAAGTGCGCTGATACCAACTGAACCTGTGCCTGTCCCTTGTTAAGGCGGTAGGCTTATCGCCAATCCTTCTTTCGCGCGTAGGCTTGGTCGCGGAGTTTGCGAAGGTATTCTAAGTGTGCTTGGCGTGCTTTGAGTGTTGGGTCGAGTTGTATATTTAGAAAAGGATTGTTGCTGCCGTATTGTGACCACGGGCCTTTGGGAATACTATTGAAGTCGATAAAGCGCCAGTGGACCTTGGCCATGGAGGGCATGCCGAGATAGTCTCTCACTGCAGGCGATACGTCTAAACCAGCGGCTTTATTTTCCGTGTTTTTTGGACGCTGGTTGCCAAAAACATATGGCCAGTCATCAGTAGTGAAGGGGCCGCAGTCCTCCCACTGAGCGTAACAAACTTTCTTGTCGTAGACGATTTGTAGCCAGCGCCCTTTGCATGCGGATTTGCCCGGGCGCTTGTCTAGTCGCTGCGACCACCATGGGATGACACGGCTCGCTTGTGGGCAATGCGTCTTGTAGTTGAGGCAATCATTATAGGGGAGGGCAACGTAAAAAGGGTTGAGCTTCGGTGTGAATGCTTTTGGCCGGTATTGAGTGCGTGCCGTGGTGTCTGGATTGTCATAGCCACCGTAATTTTCCTGCCAGCGTGTATCCCATGAACTTGCATGATTGGGTGTCATGTTTCTGCCGCTTGGTTTTTCTCCAATCCAGAAAACAGTGGCAGTAATGTTTTGCTTCCACGGATATCGTTTTACCTGTGAAGAGTATGCCGACGCTGTCGGAGTTGTTACCCTAGGTAGCGATGTCCTTGTTGAGTGGTTGCTGCTTTGTCCGTGGCTGAGAAGAGTTGAACCTAGGAGTTGCGTCAGGGTAATGAGTAGTAAGGGATACCGCATGTTCTGAGGGTGACTATTGAGGTGGCTTAGAAGCGCCTCAAGGTAGTGGGCTTTTTGTGTCGCTCGTCTTTTTGAGGGAAATCTAAGGTGTAGTGAATACCTCGGGATTCATGGCGACGGAGAGCGCAATCGACTACGAGAGAAGCTGTGGCGACTAAGTTTCGAAGTTCTAATATATCAGATGTGACTCGGTGCCCCCAATAGAAACTTCTTACCTCACGGCGTAGATTGCTTAGGCGATTGGCGGCACGGTCAAGACGATTAGACGTTCGGACAATGGATACGTAATCCCACATTAAGCGGCGAATTTCATCCCAATTGTGGTAAATGACCACGAGCTCATCGGGTGGAGCGGTATCACCGTATTCCCATTGCGGAATATCTGGGGCTTCTGGCGAGGGCTTATCAAGGGGGTGAAGGCTTAGCATCTTTTCGAGAGAGCGCCTTGCGACTACATGCCCTTCGAGAAGTGAGTTTGAAGCAAGCCGGTTGGCACCGTGTAATCCAGTGCAGGCTACTTCGCCGATGGCAAATAGTCCACGTATGTCGGTCCTGCCATCTGTGTCGGTGACGACTCCGCCGCACTGGTAGTGGGCCGCGGGAACTACAGGGATAGGTGTTTTTTCACAATCGAGACCGAATTCCAGCAAGGTGTTGTAGATGTGAGGGAAGCGTTCCTGCATGAAACCCTTAGGCTTGTGGGTGACATCAAGGTATACGCATTGAGCACCTGTTTTTTTAATCTCATGGTCAATCGCCCGAGCTACAATATCACGTGGTGCTAGTGATTTGCGCTCATCGTATTTCTTCATGAACTCGTCGCCACTTTCATCTCGAAGAATGCCACCCTCACCGCGGACGGCTTCAGATACGAGAAATGAGCGAGCTTTGGCCCCAGTCGCTGCTGGGTTGTAAAAGCAGGTGGGGTGAAATTGAACAAATTCCATGTTGGCAATGGTGGCTCCTGCCCTCCAAGCCATGGCAACACCATCTCCTGTGGAGCCGTCTGGGTTGGTAGTATAGAGGTAAACCTTGCCGCAACCGCCAGTTGCGAGGATGACTCGGTCTGATCGAAAGCGATGAACTTTACCGCTAGACTCATCAAGGACATAGGCCCCAAGGACGCGATCTTCCGATACTGTGCCGAGTTTGCGAGAGGTGATCAGATCAATGGCGAAGTGTTGCTCATAGAAGCTGATGTTTTCACATTGTTGCGCGGCATCGAGCAAGGACTCAGCAATTTCTCTGCCTGTGGTGTCCTTGGCGTGAAGGATACGGCGATGACTGTGGCCACCTTCTTTTCCCAGCGAGTATGTATCTTGGGATCCAGCTTCTTTGTCAAAATCAACCCCGCACGCAATGAGTTCCTCTAATGTTTGACCTGCCTCGGAGAGGATGGTGCGCACAGCGGCTTCATCACAGAGCCCCGCACCCGCATCCAAGGTGTCATCGATGTGATGATCGATACTGTCACCATCTTCACAAAAACCCTCAGGGAGCACACCAGCAATACCTCCTTGGGCCCAAGCTGTGTTTGAATCCATGGGCTTGCCCTTGGTGATGATACTCACCGAGCCGTGCTTGGCCGCACGCAGGGCAAAGCTTAGCCCTGCGATACCAGTGCCAATGACGAGGAAATCACTCTTCATGCTGGGTTGCTACGTTGTTGCCGTTAAGGGCGGGGGGTGAGCATTGGCAATGCTCTAGAACGGGATGTCGTCATTGACGAGATCATCGGGGGAAGGCTCCACTTCATTGTTGGACGACTGAGGAGCAGAGGGGCTGCTTTCTGAGCCAGCTCCACCGAGGATCTTCCAGCAATTGAGGTTGACGTAGTATTTGTCCTTATACTCGTTACCGCGGATATCAAAATGAACTGAGACATCTTGGCCTGCCTCAAATTTATCGAGCCATTCGCATTTGTCTTTGATGATTTCGAATTTGATATCTTGTGGGTAATTGTCATCTCCTGTGGTTACAACAAACTCGCGTTTGCTGAATCCACTGGGGAATGTTTGGGTGTCAAAAATGACCTTAATTTTTCCTTTAGCTTCGTACATGGCAGTATTCAAGCACCTGATTGAGGACATGGTCAAATGAATATCTTACATGTAGCTTCGTTTTTGGGTGGATGCGAGATCATCGCCGATGAATGAAGAAGCGAGTGCGCGATGTATTTTACAGAATAAAGGTATTTTCATACACGGCGGTGCTGGTTTCATACAAGACTCAAAGGGCTTAGAATGACAGATTGCCATCGTGTGATGCGTTTCTATACTAAGGATGCAAACAATACATCATTAGCGTGCGAAGAGCAGGCGACGTAAGACACAAAATAGCACTCCTCAAAATACAAATACCATCACCATGAACCAGAATAAGCAAATCGACGTAACAAAGAGCAAAAACAACGATAACGGGCTTGATGTTCATCGTCGAAGTTTCGTCAAGCAAGCTTCTCTGGGTGCAGCAGCTGTCTCACTCAGCCCATTAGCGGCACCATTTGTGCAGGCTCAAAATGGG
>CBFHKM010000165.1:0-3896 GCA_965656385.1 Oceaniferula sp. | reverse complement strand
GCCATCCTCTACCGGATCAGCACGGATAAGCAGGGCGAGGTTTCTGAAAAAGAGGTGCAAAGCTGGGACATCAGCACCACTGCCGAGAACAACAGCCAACTCAAGTTACAGGCGGGTGCCGCAGGCCAATACCGACTCGCCGCCAGAATGACCGATAACAAAGGCAGGGAAATTGAGGGAGCCATCCTTTTCACCGTCCGCGGTGAGGGCGAGGCCGAAGGCGGCTTCCAATACTCCGACATTGAACTCATCCCGGACAAGCGCACCTATGCTAACGGCTCCACCGTCAAACTTCTCATCAACACCAGACGGCCCGATAGCACCGTGCTGCTCTCGCTACGCGGCGGCATGGAATACAAGTTCATCCACATCGTGGGCCAGAGCACCGTGGTGGACATCCCGGTTTCTCTCAAGGACATGCCGAACTTCTTCGTCGAAGCTGCCACGGTATCTAACGCCAAAGTCCACACCACGGTGCGTGAGATCATCGTGCCTCCGGAAAAACGCATCCTCAACGTCGAGGTCATCCCCAGCGGCGATCGCTTCAAGCCACGTGCTGAGGGCAAGGTCAAGGTCCGCGTCACCGACCAGCATGGCGAGCCAGTACAGGGATCCCTCGCCCTCACCATCTACGACAAATCTCTCGAATACATCTCCGGTGGAAGCAACGTGGGTGATATCAAGACCCACTTCTGGAAATGGCGACGCCACTTCCGCGGTGGCTTCAGACATTCACTCAGCCACCACGAGAACAACATTCTCAAAAACAACACCGAAGGCATACGAACCCTCGGCGCCTTCGGCCACTCGCTTGCAGATACGGATCCCTTTGGCGATGGCAGTGACGGTGACGGTGACGGTGGCGGTGGCGGCGCGCGCATGAAAACTGGCCGAGCCATGATGATGGAAATGGCAGTGGATTCCGCCGTTCCAGCCCCATCCTCCGCCATGGCCTTGGAATCCGATGCTTTCGGGGGCGGAGATGATTTCGGCGATGGCTGGGGAGACGGTGGTGACAAGGCCGCCCCCGTGATGATCCGCAAGGACTTTGCCGACCTGATCAAATGGATCGGCTCGGTCGAGACCGATGCAGAAGGCATCGCCGAAGTCCCGGTCACCTTTCCCGACAACCTTACCACCTGGAAAATCAAAACCTGGGCGATGGCCCACGGCACCCGCGTTGGTGAAGGTTCCACCGAGGTCATCACCAGCAAGGACCTCATCATCCGCCTGCAGGCACCGCGCTTCTTTGTCGAGAAAGATGAAGTCGTGCTCAGTGCCGTGGTGCACAACTACCTCAAAACCGACCAAGACGCCACCGTCAGCCTGGAACTTGAAGGCGGCACCCTTACTCTCCTCCGCTCCAACTCACCACTGAGCGTCAATCGCAGTATCAAAGCCGGTGGCGAAACTCGCATCGACTGGCGCACAAAAGTCACCCGCGAAGGCGAGGCAATCGTGCGCATGAAGGTCATCACCAAGGATGAATCCGACGCCATGGAAATGACCTATCCGGTCTACGTCCACGGCATTCTCAAACAAGAAGCCTGGAGCCGTGTCATCGAACCTGATGCCGACACGACGAACATCACCGTCAATGTTCCCGCCGAGCGCCGGCCCGAGCAGACTCGGCTGGAAGTCCGCTACTCGCCGACCATCGCCGGCAGTATTGTCGATGCCATCCCCTACCTCGTCGAATATCCCTACGGCTGCACCGAGCAAACCTTGAACCGCTTTGTGCCCACCGTCATTGCCCAGAAACTCATCAAGGAAATGGGCATCGACCTCGAAGACGTCAGGAACAAACGCGCAAACCTCAACCCGCAGGAAATCGGCGACGACAAAGAACGCATGGCTCAGTGGCAGCGATGGCAGCGCAATCCCGTGTTCTCAGAAAAGGAAGTCAACAAGATGACCCGCCAGGGCATCAAAAAGCTGCGCGAGATGCAGCTCTCTGACGGTGGCTGGGGGTGGTTCTCCGGTTATTACGAACGCTCCTACCCGCACACCACCGCGGTGGTCGTACACGGACTACTCATTGCCCAAGCCAACGGCGCCAAGGTCGACGCCGGCATGATTGACCTCGGCATCACCTGGCTAAAAACCCACGAGGCCGAGGAAACCGAACGTATCCGCATGCACAAGAAGCGGAAGAAAAACACCAAGCCCCACGCCACCGCGATGGACGCCTTTGTGCGGCTGGTGCTCGCCGAAGCCAAGCATACTAACCCTGAAATACTCGGCTACCTGTTCCGCGATAAAAACAAGCTCTCCGTCTACGCCAAGGCGATGACCGGCATGGCATGCCACCTCGCCAAAGACACCGAAAAACGAGACGCCCTGATTCGCAACATCGAGCAGTTCCTCGTCTTCGATGATGAAAACCAGTCCGCCCACCTCAAACTCGGCAACGGCAGTTATTGGTGGTATTGGTATGGTTCCGAGATGGAAGCCCACGCCTGGTATCTCAAGCTACTCGCCGCCACCAACCCTAAGTCCAAACAGGCACGCGGCATCGTCAAATACCTGGTCAACAACCGCAAACACGCCACCTACTGGAACTCCACTCGCGACACTGCCTACTGCATCGAAGCTATTGCTGACTACATGCGTGCGAGTGGTGAAAAAAACCCGGAGGCCGAAGTCACCGTCAGTGTCGACGGCAAGGAGATCAAAACGGTGAAGATCACCCAAGAGACTTTGTTCAGCTATGACAACAAGGTCGTGCTCGCAGGCGACGCCCTCGGCACCGGTGAGCATACAATCGAGATCAAACGCAGCGGCAAAGGCCCACTCTACACCAACGCCTACCTCACTGTATTCACCAAGGAGGACTTCATCAAAAAGGCCGGCCTCGAGGTCAAGGTCGAGCGCGCCTACTACAAGCTCGAACGCATCAAAGACGCCGTGGAAAAAACCGCCGGAACCAGCGGCCAGGTGGTCGACCACAAGGTGGAAAAATACAATCGTATCCCACTCAAAGCTGGCGACATGCTGACCAGCGGTGATCTGGTCGAAGTTGAGCTGCACATCCACTCCAAAAACGACTACGAATACCTCATGTTCAATGACTGGAAACCCGCTGGCCTCGAGGCCGTCAATGTCCGCAGTGGCTACACCAGCGCTCAAGACTCAGGCATGCACGCCTACATGGAAATGAGAAACGAGAAAACTTCCTTCTTCGTCCGCCAGCTCGCCCGTGGATCACACAGCGTCAAATACCGCCTACGTGCCGAGATTCCCGGTAGCTTCTCCGCCCTGCCAGTGCAAGCTGAAGCTATGTATGCTCCAGAGCTCAGAGCGAACTCAGACGAGATGAAGCTCAAAGTGAAAGACAAAGACTGACTACATGGCAATGAGCAATCTGCTCAGGCCCGCCAGTTTACCCACCATTGCCACCATTGCCTCCCCTACTTCTGTAAAAAGAAATCTCTGAAAGCATTCCACATTCGCAATGGCTTTGGACTAAAATATGATTTTATCTTCTCGAACGATTAGGTGCAACAGCTCTGAGTGGATGAATCGTGCAAAAATCGTTTTCAGCTGGCAGCATATCAGCAGGAACATGGGCCGTATAAGATGCCCTGTAACTTTCACACCCTCGGGTAGCTCGCTTTGCAGACCATCGGCACAACTGGGCCCGCTTGAGTTGGAACGGTCTAAACTTCGGTGTTGTGTAACCAAGTTGTCCTGCTGTCTTCATTACATCTGTCCAGATCGGTGCCGCTAGAGTCGAGCCGTATCCTCGGTTAATGATTTTTTTAGGAAGATCCATTCCGACCCAAACGGCACAGGTCAGGGTTCCAGTATAGCCTGCAAACCATGCATCTTTGTAGTCATCAGTCGTTCCCGTTTTGCCAGCACACGGCGCTTTGTAACCCAACATTCTGACCCGA
>CBFHKM010000164.1:0-3896 GCA_965656385.1 Oceaniferula sp. | reverse complement strand
ATCAATCAAGTTGATCAGGTAGTGGGTCGTGCCCGCTGGTAGCGTGGCGGTGACCACGCCCTCTGATGTGAGCTCGGCAGGATTGCGGAACCACTCCTCACTCTTATCACCTCCATTCATAGTATAGAGCAAGTTGGCACGCACCACCTTAGCGCCGTTGCCACGATACTTAAAGCTGACACTATCACCACTCTGCTTGTGGGAAAGCACCTTACAGACCTTGTCCTGATTCGGAAGACCCTTGGGATGGTTTGGATTGTAATAAGGGTAGCTCGCCTTCATTTCAGTGAGCACCTCAGTGAGCTTATCATCCATCTCCTTAACCTTATCCGGCATGCTAGCAGCCAGGTTCTTGGCCTCCTCGATGTCCACGCGCTTGCCGTCTTTGCCATATAGCTGGTAAAGCTCAAACGGCTCGGTCCTAGCGTCGTTGATATGGTTATAGTTGCGCACCAGCTTGAAGCCACCGACGCGGATCGAGCTCTCAAGAGCCACGCTGTTCGGGAAGTGCCATACCATGGTGTCACGCGCCTTGCCGTCCGCCTCTGTCACCAGACTTGGGTCAGCGGAGTCCTTGAGTAGCAACTCGCTGATATCGAGGCCGTCCAGCGACTTGTCCTCGGGCTTCTCACTACCTGTCAGCGTCAGAATCGTCGGGTAGAAGTCTAGCCCATTGATTAGGACATCGGACTGCACGCCAGCCTCAATACCGGGTCCGGTGATGATCAGTGGCACCCGGGTGCCCCCTTCCATTATGGAAATCTTGCCACGATCCAGCGGGTAATTGTCGGTAATAATCTCGCCCGGAGTTTTCTCCATACCACCATTGTCCGAGGTGAAGATGATGTAAGTGTTCTCCACCAGCTTGTGGCCCGGCCAGCGCGGGTCGTCGGTGCTTTCTAGGTAGGTGAACAAGTGTCCCATGTAGGTGTCCAGCTCCTCGACCATAGCACAGTAGAAGGGATTGGTCTGGCCCTTGCCCGTCCAGGCTCCCGGCTTGTCAGGGTCAGGATTGACGCCGAGCTTCTTGCAGTACTTGTCCAGCAGCGCCTTGCTGCGAGTATGGATCGGGGTGTGCACCAGCCAGGTGGCGTAGTAGAGGAAGAAAGGCTTGTCCTTCTGCTCCTCGACAAACTGCAGAGCGTCCAGGCTATTTTGGTGGGTGGTGATGCCATCCTTGTTGACACGATAGGGATCATCTTCCTTGTCGGTGGCAAAGCCGGTGATCCGGTTGGGTGTCATCTTCTTGGTCGTTCCCAGATTGGAGCGGGTCCAGTCGAATCCTTGGTCCTTGGGCTGGGGAAAAGAGTGGTGGTCGAGTGCCATGTGCCACTTGCCGCAGTGGCCGGTGACATAGCCGTTTTTTTGTAGCAGCTTGGGCAAGGTCACCGTGTCCTCCGGCATGCGGCCGGTGTACCAGGGCGGCATCATGTTGTGGCCCGGGTGATAGACCAGCGGCGGGTGCCCGCCAACCACGTGGGTCTTCTGCGCCCTGGCCGGATGGTCACCACTCATGATCGCACAGCGGGTGGGCGCACAGGTCGGTGCTGGTGAGTAGCCATGCCAGAACTGCACCCCCTTTTTGGCGAGCGCGTCGATATGAGGTGTTTCCATTGGCGTCGGCTCATCGATGTCATAACAACCAACATCCTGCCAGCCGAGGTCATCGGTGAGGATCAGGATGATGTTCGGCTTCGCCGGCCGCTCGGCAGCGGTGAGGGAGGTCGTAAGGGAAGTGGTAAACGGCAACAACAGGGCCAGTTTCAACAGCGGGATGATCTTCATACCCTTAAATTAGCACCCACGATTGGATATTAAACAGAATTTTTAGATGATATTCAGTCGCCGGGGGCCGGAGTAGCAGTTCGAGTTGAGAGTTCGAGTTGAGAGTTCGAGTTGAGAGTTCGAGTTGAGAGTTCGAGTTGAGAGTTCGAGTTGCAGGCGAATGTTGAAGAGCGGACAACAAAAAGCCCCGCTGTGGATCACAGCGGGGCTTCTTTCAAGTTAAGTAGTAGGCCTCCGAACTATGAACGCTTGCGGCGAAGCATCAGGGCAAGGCCACCAAGGCCGAGGAGAGCTGTTGAGCTGGGCTCTGGAACCGCGTAGGCTTCGAGCACGAGGTCGCCGCCACTTAGAACAATTCCCCACTCCCATGACGGAGCGTTGCTAAAGCCACTTGAGTCGAGGATGAAGTCAGCGGCATCGAAGCCAGTGATACCTGATGAAGCCGTAGCGATGATAAAGCTGTAATCAACGTCGCCTGGATTTCCCTTGGTCCAGGTGTCAAAGCCAACTGCGTCTCCGGCAATATTGCCTGATGTCAGAGAATCAATATCGATGGTGAAGCCGCCTGCGCTGAGGTTGGTGAGATCAAGAGCTCCGGTAATATCGAGCCAGTCCCAGCCGGGATCAGTTCCAATGGTTCCACCCGCGTCGTTTGATGCGTTGATTTCCCAGAGGTAAGATCCTCCGTCGTTCCAGGTTTGAGCTCCTGTAGATGCCGTTCCTGGTGAGTTACCGGGGCTGATGACACCACCTAAGCCGATGGTCATGGCGCTGCCGACACTGACTCCATCGGCAATCTTGAGGGTTCCCCCCTCAACTGTGTAGACCCCGCCTCCGGTGTGGGTGTAGCCCGTGTCGAGGGAGAGGGTTCCAGCGCTGACGGTGGTGTCCCCGCTGTAGGTGTTCGCACCGGTGAGGGTCAGCGTTCCTGTGCCGTTTTTGGTGATCGCTGCATTGGTTCCGGAGACATTGCCGGAGACATCCATGGTGAGTCCGGAATTCACCGTCCAGGTATTTGATGTCGCGCTGCCCAAACCCAGATTTCCGCTTACCGAACTGTTTCCTGTGGCTGTCAAATCCAATGGCCCAGCGCCGCTTCCGGATATTGTGAAACTTGAGGAAATATCCAAAGTTCCCGCCAGAGACGCACTTGATGTGCCACGCCAACCTCCACTCCCGGCGTTGGCCCCGGAGACAGTGAGAGTTCCTGTGCCGGCATCGGCAGTGAAAGAATTAAAACCATACCAATCGCCAGCTCTGCCAATGGAAACATCCAAGTTGATCGCTCCATTGGTAGCACTGGTATCCAAGGCGAGAGTTCCCCCTTGCCTAGATTTGCGGCCCAAATCGCCAGTGAGTGTGATGCTATCAGCGGTGATCGTTGTGTCGGACACCAGCTCAATTCCCTGACCATACGTTCCTCCAATGGTGTCACTGGTCAGATTCACAGTGCCCTGAGTGATATTTCCATTCAGCTGGAGCAGCTTTGCCGTGCCTGTGAGGGTACCTGTGCCGGTGGTGGATGAAGAAAGCCCGTAGGTGTCGCTGGCTATAGTAGTTCCGTAATTCAAGTTGGCATTATTCACGACCGCGGAACTGGTGGAGAGGGAACCGCCGCCAGAGATCTCGAGCGTGCCGGCGCTGACCGTGGTCGTGCCGGTGTAGGTGTTGGTGCCACTGAGGGTCTGCGTGCCACTACCGTTCTTGGTCAGTGAAAGTGCTCCCCCGCCAGTGCCGTCTTGCAGGACTCCGGAGAAGGTGGTCGAGGTGTTGTCCGCACCCGTGGTGAGGGTGGCTACTGTTGCATTGGCGTTCTCCACTGTTCCCGCCCCTGCCAGAGAGCCGATCGAGTTACTGAATCCATCCAGCTCGAGGATAGCTCCAGAATCCACGGTGGTTGCTACGTTATCACCAAATGCGGTGGTGGAACCGGCTCTCAAGGTGCCTGCTTGCACATCATTCGCTCCCGTGTAGGTGTTGTTACCGGAGAGAACTTGGGTGCCTAGACCGAGCTTGGTGGTGCCGCCTGTTCCCGTGATGTCACCAGATGCTTCAGAGGTGACACCAGCAGCAACATTATAAGTTGCATTGTTAGCAATGATGTTACCGCT
>CBFHKM010000163.1:0-4028 GCA_965656385.1 Oceaniferula sp. | reverse complement strand
AAACCTATAACGACAATGTATTTACAATATCACACCCAATGCGTCATCGATCTAGAACATTCACACCCTAAATATTGGGATGAAGTGGCGCAGGCTTTCGCTGGAGTGCTAATAAGCTACTCATATCATAAATACGGGAAAAGAATGCAGCATGCTTGAATCTAACCATCAAGCACGTGGTTTCATCTTCCACGTAAAGGCTAGCAGTGCCATAGCGATGAAGGTATAGCCCAAGGTCGTGTAGAGCACAATCTTCCATGCGGTATCGAGATCATATACGTCCTTGTAGTGAGTAATCATGACCCCGTGGCCTCTCTGATGTCACTTGCGCTCAATAACTTTGGCATTACGGCAAAGCCTCGGCCAAACAACCAGTAAACCCATGTGCCCACATAAAAAAGCAACCTCGATGAAGAGGTTTTCTGCAGGGTAGTGAAGCAGCGGATCTCACGCACCGAGGAAGGGTAACTGCGAATCAAGTCGTTCCTGAATCGGCAGTTTTCAGCTACTAGTTTGATACCGCCGCTTTGCAGATACTTGATGCCACCCCAGACAAGGTTTGATGATGAATGGCTAGTTTCTAAAGTGAAATCACCCCGCTCAACGAGGGCTACTTTCAAGCCGGCAGCGGCCAAACTGGCGGCGCACGAAGCACCATTGATTCCCCCACCAATGATGAGCACATCTTTTTTTCCTGATGCAAGTTGTTCGATCTGTGAAGCTCGTTAATTCATGGTCTCTTGACCATAGAAACCTTTTCATAGTAGGTGTAACCTTTTTTTCTAAAGGCTACTGGGCTTCAATTTATAAACTATTCTAGGCTCTATTCACTATTGGCATTCGTCGAACCATCCAACATCATAGCCCTTAGCTCAGTTGCAGACAAAACAGCTCCATATACCACCACCTCGTCCCAAGCCCCCTTGCCCCTGATATTTTCAGCGTGGCCGCCTCCCAAGCAAAAGTCGCCTCTCGGAGGCGATGGCTGATTGCGCTTTGCGCTCGCTACCAGCTCCGCGTTAACATAAAGATTCGCCGCGCGCTCGTCCCAGGTCACCGCGATATGCTGCCATTGATTTATCCCAACTGCGGGATCTAAGCGATGAGTGATGCGCAGGTCCTTTTTGGTGGTGCGGAAGCCGATCTGGGCATCCTTGTTGATCCACAACTCCCAAACGTTAGGGTCTGCGGTACTATCAAACACTGTCTGGTAATCATACCATGGAGCCGGCCGATACCAGAGCGCTAGGGTTCCTGAGGCAGGTAAAGCTTTGCCGGTATTGATTAGTCTACCGGAGAGTGCACGCCCTTTGATGCCGGGCGGGCCGCTTGTTTCATCATCAAAGCTCAGATACTGCAGGATGCGCTCATTCGGCTCACCCAGCTCCTTTGCTTGCAAACCCTGTTTCAAAAAGCCCGGGCGATCCGTGGTGATTGAGTCCACCCCCATCTTGGCCATGTGGCGGGCCAAGCGGAGCTCATTGACCGTCCAGCAATGATACTGGAGTCCGTTTTCCCGAAGAGCTTTGCCAAACTCTGGAGTAATTGCGTGGCTGGCCTGCACGTCGACACCATCGGCCCTTAACTGCTTCGCGGTTTCAATCAACCCAGGCACGCCCATTTTCTCATAGGTCTTAGTCGAAGCCACCCAGATGGCGTCCACGTCCGGCATGGCCTTTTTGCAGGCGGCGATCACCGCCTGATTAAAACAGATAATGGTTAGCCGTGACTTCGCAAAACCGGTCTTGTTGAGCTGCTCTGCCAGTGGCTTGACAATACGCACACCATCCTTGATCTCGATGAACATCCGCCCCTTGTCCGCGGGCAGGGTCGCTAACACTTCGGCCAAGGTCGGAATTCTGGTGCCTTTCCATTTCGGATCCTTCCACGCGCCGACGTCCAATGCCCGAAGCTGTTCATACGGAGTCGAGCTGACCCTCAGACCTCCGCCCCCAAGACGCTTCGTCGTCTTGTCATGGAAACACACAATGACATTATCCGAGGTCATGAAAAAATCACCCTCGATGACGTCGGCACCACGTTCCCAAGCCAATTGAAAAGCGGACACTGTATTTTCCGGCGCGTCTGCCGAGCAACCACGGTGGGCAACAATGTCCACGGCCCCAGCCGATAGGTCGCTGAAAGCAAAGGTAGCGACAACCAAACAAAAGGCAACAAGGGCAAGAAAGTGGGATCTGCTGTGCATGAGGATAATCATCTACACAAACGAAGTCATCACGACATTACAACAAATACAAATGTAAATATCATAGTAAACATCTTACTCTACTTGGTCGCACGCTAAGATCAGCAGCCACATAGCTGTTCAGTTCGACTTTCTGGCAATGATGTTCTGCCCCCTTTGAAACTCTGTATATTTTGTCGAAACTATCTCGTCATCACTCTAATTTTTTCCCCTAGTAACCGTGCAAGTTGACATCCTCGCTGTCTACCATCGACACCCGCTTACCCATCTTCTTTTGAATCACACGAAAATGCTGCCTTTCATTGGGCGTGACAAGGGAAATAGCCTCACCGGCCGAATCTGCCCTACCAGTTCTGCCAATACGGTGAATGTAGTCCTTCGGTGACCGCGGTAGCTCGTAGTTAATCACACAGGGTAAATACTCGATATCAATTCCTCGCGAGAGCAAATCGGTAGCGACGAGCACCCTCAGCTCACCCGATTTAAACTCTCTGAGCATATCCCGTCTGAACTGCTGGCTTTTTTTGGCATGTATAGCGGCTGCATCAATTTTGTTTTTTAGGAGCTTATCGACAATGCCGTCTACCTTGTGGGTAGAAGACGCAAAAACAAGCACCTGCTGCAAATCATGGTGTTTGATGAGGTAGCGCAACAAGGGGCCCTTGCGTTCTTCCGATACAAAGTAGCCTAGCTGACGAATCAGCTCATCTTGCTCCGCGCCATCCTGATCCCTCCCCTCAGTCGTCGAAGTATCGCTTCGATCAACATCATCCTTTATGTGAATGACCTCTGGATTTCTCAGTAAATCCTCTTGGATTAAACTAAGGTCACTACTCAGTGTAGCAGAAAACAACAAATTTTGACGTTGGCTGGGTAGCAGTGCAAGGATGCGATCCACCTCATCCTTAAAACGAAGATCGAGCATTTTATCAGCCTCATCTAAAACGAGTGTAGTGATGGCCGATAGCTTAACGGCATTTTTATCGACTAGCTCAAGAAGCCGTCCAGGAGTAGCGATCACCAGATCCGCTTTACCAATCGTTTGCATCTGCACATTAATAGAAACACCGCCATAAACGGCCACGCTAGTCAGACTCTTGGCAAGAGAAGCTGTAAATAACTGACAAACATCCTGGACCTGATCCGCCAGCTCACGTGTCGGCACTAAAACCAAGACCTTAGGCTCGCGATAGCGACTAGCTGGTAAACCCTGGAGGCATTGTAAGATGGGCAGTATATAACTAGCCGTTTTTCCTGAGCCGGTTTTGGCAATGCCTAAGACATCTTTGTTCTGCAGCACGGCCGGGATAGCCCCCGTCTGTATGGGGGTAGGTTCGATCATGCCTTGGGCATTGATTGCCTTGAGCAAAGAGGGATGGAGACCGAGCGAGGAAAAAGACATTGATAATGAAATGACTGATTTTTAGACAGCCGCAGGAGAGCGATTACAGATGCATCTTGAAAAAGAGGCCCTCGGCGGAGCAGCCGAAGACCTCTCTATAATGCTCTGCCGAAACAGAGCTCACTGCGGTTTGGCAGGCAAGTTGATTGCGGTGGATTGATCTATTTGTCAACCTCAGTATCTATACCAAGTCACGCCAGCGCTCAGGCGCTGCGAAGAGCAAGTATCATTTTCGATGTTTTACTGCTGTATTTTGTGATAAATGATATCAAAATCAAGCGTATCACCGTCACTCTCATGTCTTTTCAAATAGCCATCTCGTTTCCATTTCTTACCTTGGTAAGCTCTGCAATTCTTATCACCAGCCTGACATCGCAGGCAGAAAAAACAGACCGGCTGCCGAACATCATCCTGATCATG
>CBFHKM010000162.1:0-4194 GCA_965656385.1 Oceaniferula sp. | reverse complement strand
GAAAAGCCCCCCTCCAACCGCTTGGCACAGGCAGAGAGCTGCAAGGGAGCCGAGACAATCACCGCACGATCCACGAGTGATGCTTCCTTGTGCTCACCCAGATATTTGGCCAGAGCATTGCCGCCAAGGCTATAGCCAACAGCATCGATATGGGCATCCGGCCAGAGTCTCCTAATGTGCTGCAAGGTCTGCTGCATGTCTCCGGTTTCCCCGCTGTGGTAGCTGCGTGCTAAACGATTATTTTCTCCCGAACAACTGCGATGATGATGCACCACTACCGATACCCCATGCTCAACACACCTTTTGATCAAACGCCTCACATAGGGTGAGCCCGAACTTCCCTCCAGACCGTGAAACACTGCCACCACACGCTTTGGATGCTCGGCAGCATCTGACCAATCAAGATCGATGAAGTCACCATCGCTGAGCTCAAGACGCTCACGCCTTAGCAAGACCTCTGGTGCTCTCAACACGGAGCTCAATATCGTCTGCACGTGCGGATTTTTCGCCCACCACGTCGTGGGAAAATATCTCAACTCATGTGCTCTATCTTCGATCATCTGCTTGATGAATAATAATGAGCTAGCATCATCATTTGTAAACACTGGGGATTCTCGAACATGGCGATCCTCAAATACCCCATTGTGTATACTCATGAACAAGCCTGCATCACACAAATAGAGGGCAGTAATTTATTGAAATACCGCCCCCTTAACCCGAGTATAACCCCCATGACATTTCGCCAATATATCAGCCTTAGCATTATCTCTGTTACCGTCCTGCTTAAGCTAGGCTTTCTGCCTGAGGCACACGCTGAGACACCTGCCTCCAAGATCAAAGTCGCCTGCGTCGGGGACAGCATCACCTTTGGCTCAGGCATCGCGGATCGCAACAATGCTAGCTATCCCGCCCAGTTACAAAAACTCCTCGGGGACAGCTTTGAGGTGAAAAACTTCGGGAGCAATGGCCGGACGATGATTTCCAAGTCACCCTCCGCATGGACCAAAACCCAGCAATATAAAGACGCCCTCGCCTTTCACCCAGACATCGTCCTCATCAAGCTCGGCACCAATGACAGTAAGCATAAAGAATACAAGCAAAGGCAAAACTTTGACCATGACTACAGCGATTCTGCACGGATCTTGATCCGCGATTTCCGAAACCTGCCAAGCAAGCCAACGGTCTGGCTGATGAACCCCGCTCCCTCTTTCATACGCCACGGGCTCAACATTAACGGAGCCTTTATTGAAGACGAGGTCCTGCCCCAGATCAAAAAAATCGCCCGCCTCACCCGCACCCCGGTCATCGATCTCCATGGTCCCTTTTTGAATCGCGCGGACCTCTTCCCGGATAAAATCCACCCGAATGCCGCGGGGGCAGCGGAGATGGCAAAAATCATCGCTCCCATTCTGCAAAAGCATGGCAAAAACGCGCCACAGCCTCCCGCGCATCACGTCTCTCACCCTCCCGCAGAGAACCTGGTCATTTGGGATGATGAGCCCGCCTATGACTGGGAGGGCACCTACCCCGTCGGTAATGGCCGGCTTGGAGCCACCCCCTACAGCTTATTCCCCAGGGAGCAGATCGTCATCAACGAGGAGACTATCTGGAGAAACGAGGGCCCTCAATTCATGGAGGAGAACTCCTTCCCACACTTTGAAAAAATCCGTGAGCTCGTTGCCGCGGAAGACTACAAAGCAGCGGACGAATACTTCGTGAAGCATATCTCGAAAAAAGGTTCTCAACATAAAAGCCCCTACAGCTACCAGCCCGCTGGTCGGTTGAGGCTCGCCTATGAGAACACCGCTAAAATTGCCAGCACCCACCGCCAGCTCGATCTGCGAACCGGGGTAACAACTAGCACTTACACGCTCCAAGATGGCTCTAAGATCAGCCAAGAAGTATTTGCCTCTGCCCAGTGGGACTGCCTGGTGGTGCAGATCACCTCTGACAAGCCACTTGATTTGGTAACTTGGATGGACGGTGCCCGTATCGAGGGCAAAGACTGTGTCATGGATGGGCAAGGAAGCGGCAAGCTGGGAACGAAGTTCCAAAACCGAATCCGCCTCAAAGGGGCCACCGCCTCTGCAGATGGAACCAAGCTGGAGCTCAAGGGAACACATCAAGCAACCATCCTCATGACCGTTGCGACCAACTTTAACCGGCAAAACTGCGCCGCTCCACTGGCGGACGGGTGGCAGCAAAAGACCGCTGACATTTTAGACCAAGCAAAGGATCAGACCACCGAGCAACTCAGAAGCAATGCCGTCAGTGACCACGCCAGCTACTTCAATCGCGTGCAGTTTGACATCGGTAAGACCGCAGACTCCATCATGAAGCTGCCCACCAAGGCACGGCTCGCCCTTCTCAAGAAGGAACGCCCTGCGGCCGAGGGCTCGCAGGGCAAGCCCTGCTCTGACCCAGACCTGATGGAAACCTACTATCAATTTGGTCGCTACCTGCTGATCGCCTCCTCACGCCCTGGGACCCTTCCTGCGAACTTGCAGGGCATATGGAACCCCTATGAATTCGCCCCATGGGCCTCTGACTACCACCTCAACATTAACCTCCAGATGAACTACTGGCCAGCCGAGACATGTAACCTGGCCGAGCTGCACCCACCCCTCTTTGACCTGCTGAAGAGCTGGCTACCCCAAGGCAAGGACCTGACCCGCCGCATGGGCATGAAGGGCTGGGCCATGGGGCACTCGACCGACGTCTGGGGCAGCGCCCGTTCCATGGGCACAGCCCCACTCTGGGCTGCGACTTACCTGGGAGGGCAATGGGCCTCCTTCCACATCCTTGAGCACTACCGCTTTAACCAAGACCCGAAAGTCCTCGAGCCATACTGGGAGTTGCTCACCGAGTCCGCCACCTTTTGCGAAAGCTGGTTGATCCCGGGGCCAAAGAATGACAAAGGCGAGGCAACCCTCATGGCACGCCCCGCCACCTCCCCGGAGAACAAGTTCAAATACATCGACAAGGACGGCAACGAGCAACAAGCCGCCCTCAGTGCCGGCACCTCCGTTGAGCAGTGGATGATCATGCAGGTCTTCAAGGACTATGTGGAAGCTGCCACCGCTCTGGGAAAACAGGATGACGCCTTCGTCAAACGTATCGAGAGTCTCATTCCAAAACTCTACGTCCCGAAGGTAGCAGAAGACGGCCGCCTCATGGAGTGGATCAAGCCCTTCAAAGAGTGGTCCCCATCACACCGCCATATCTCCCACGTCATCGGCGCCTACCCAGGCAACGTCATCGACATCGACGATGATCCGGTCATGCGCGACGCGGTCACCAAGTCCATCGACGGCCGCCTCGCGGCAGGTGGAGCCGGCACTGGCTGGAGCCGCGCCTGGACTATCGGCATGTATGCCCGCTTCTCAGACGGAGCCAAGGCCTACGACAACTTCCACGCTATTCTGGTGCGCTCCACCTTGGACAACCTCTGGGACAACCACCCGCCCTTCCAGATCGATGGAAACTTCGGTGCGACGGCTGCTGTGGCTGAGATGCTACTGCATAGCCACAACGAGGAAATCAAACTACTTCCCGCCCTGCCGCCTCAATGGAGCACGGGAAGCATCAAAGGCCTGCGCGCACGAGGTGACTTCACCGTGGATATCTCATGGAAGGATGGCAAGCTAGCATCTGCCACTATCACCGCTGGCCCTAACAGCACAGGGCAAACAAAAGTCATCTGTCAGGGCAAGTCCAAGCAAGTCACTATCAAAGCCGGCGAAAGCCTGACCCTGACAGCGGACAATTTTTAACTCATCCCATGACTATATACCATAATACCGCCCTGAGCTCAGGGCTAAGACTGCTACTCCTGTTTGCTCTTCCCCTGACAAGTCAGGCCAATGACACTGAAAATCTAGCCACCGAGCGCCCCAACACCCTCTGGTATGACGAGCCGGCCAAGGATTGGGAAAAGCATGCCCTGCCCATCGGCAACGGACGCTTGGGGGGCATGGTGTTTGGCGGAGTCTCTAACGAGCGTATCCAGTTCAACGAGGACAGCCTCTGGATTGGCGATGAATTAGACACCGGAGCCTATCAGGCTTTTGGTGATCTCTACTTCAGCTTACATGAGGACGCCATCACTAACTCTGAACAAAAAAACTACCGACGCGAGCTCGACATCAATCGGGCCGTGCACACGACCAGCTATCACCTCGATGGGGTGAACTA
>CBFHKM010000161.1:0-4342 GCA_965656385.1 Oceaniferula sp. | reverse complement strand
CCACCCACTCGGAACGCGGAGCCGCGCTGTGTGATTTATGCAGATCATCTGTCTTCTCACGAACTTGTGATCCGAGCACCCCCTCTGCGATGATAAGAACAAATAGTAAGACCGCGATTTTGGCCAATCCATTATCCCGGCATGACTTGGGCAAGCGCCATGGGTCGTCACAGCCACGCCAAGCAAGGAAGACGAGCAAACAAAGCATTAGTATCGCCAGCGCCATGTGGATGGTAATAATACCTGGCTTGAGTCCACTGAAGACAATCTGAGCGCCCATCCAAGCATTCAAACCTAACAAAAACAAAGCGAGGGCTGCTACGATGGGAATGATAGGCCTCTTCCTCCATTGCCATTGCGCCATGATAAATGTAGCCAAGGTCAACAGCCCAAGGGGAAGTGAGGTTAGCCGGTTCAAATACTCTACCCAGGTATGAGTGGGGTTAAACTCCTTGATCACTGAATCACGGGTAATGGTAGCTGGGTCAATCCCATGTCTAGCAGCACGCTTGCGGTATTTTTCGATATCGAGTTTGTTGACGTCAATTTGATCGGCATTCGTGGGAGGAATCAAGCAGCCCCAGCAAGTTGGCCAGTCTGGGCAGCCCATGCCTGAGCCTGTAGCGCGGACAATCGCACCCACAAAAATGAGTAAAATAAGAGCTATGCTGGCAGCAGCAGCTACTTTTTGGAAACGAGTCACTGTAAAACTTATAGAGCCTGGCGAGTCTGTTCGCAAGTCCAGCTGTCACAATAAAGAGAAAATGTTTCGTTTTTAGTTTAGTAATGCGGCAATGCCGCTAGTTTCGCGGCACATGGCAACTCAAGCAAGTAACGTTCGTCGCGCCGCGGTCTCGGCACTCAGGGCCTGGGCTAAGGGCCACGCGTATATGGACTCATTAATCGAGCGGCAGGCAGCAAAGAACGGCCTGAGTAGGCAAGACCGAGCCTTATTACAGTCCATCGTATCGGCAGTGCTGCGTAATCGCCGGTTGCTCGATCACTGGACAGCACAACTACGAAGAGGCAAGCTAGACCATGAAACTCGCGATATCCTGCGCGTTGGCTTAGTGCAGCTACTCATCCTCGGCATCGCAGACCACGCTGCTGTCAATGAGACTGTCAATTGCGGCAAAGCCTCTGTTCGAGGCCTGATCAATGCGGTATTAAGGCAGTGTATCGCACGCCGTAATCAGCTCATCGACGATACCGAGGAGCTCTCGCCGGCTCTTAAGTTTTCGCACCCCGATTGGCTATGGAAGCGTTGGAAAAACGCATACGGCGAGGACAAAGCCACTCAGCTCCTTGAGTGGAATAACCAACCAGCTAAGACGTTCTGCCGAGTTAACCCACTCCAAGAAGATGCTGCCGCCACGGTGGCCGCCTACGACAAGGCCAGCCCCATCGAGGGCCTTGAGGGCTTCTACGAAATTAAGGGGCCTCCACCTAACGAATGGATGAAGCAAGGCCTCGTCTACATTCAAGATCCTGCAACTCGTCATTGTGTCGAGCTGCTTGCGCCTAAATCAGGTGAGTCTGTGCTGGATGCCTGTGCAGCCCCGGGTGGCAAGGCCACTATGATTGCTACGATGATGAACAATGAGGGAGAAATCCTCTGCACAGATAGCAATGAGAAACGACTACCTCGCCTAGACAGCAATCTATCCAATCTCGGCATCAAGATAGCGAGCGTGGAGACTCATGACTGGACTAAGCCAGCCCCCGAGAAATGGCATGGTAAGTTTGATGCGATTCTTCTCGATGTGCCCTGCTCCAATACTGGCGTAATGCGCCGCCGGCTCGATGCCCGCTGGCGACTACATGCTGAGAACATCACGGAGCTAGGCAATATTCAGCGAGCTATCATAGAAAACGCGCTCCCCTGTCTCAAAGAAGATGGCCGAATCGTCTATTCGACCTGCTCCATTGATGCTGAGGAAAACCACGATCTGGTGACTGACTTCATATCGGCCAACCCAGATTGGAAAGTCACGGCTGAGCATCAAGCAACACCGCATCGTGATCACACCGATGGCGCTTATGCCGCCTGTATCACCAGAGACAAAGGCCGCAGCTGAGGACCTCCCTGGGCTTGAGGATATTCTCGACCACGGAGCGAGTTCTCGATATGATCTACTTACGTTATGAAATCCTGCTTCAGTATTCTTTTGGCCCTCGTCATCATCATTGTCTTTGCGGGGTCTGCAGGTCTGCTCTGGTATGGCAGCAACACAACCACTGTGGAGAAAGCTGAGGAAGCCGAAACCATGAACCGCTGACTTTAGCGACTCGAATAGAACCATGAGCACGCACTCCAAGATTTGCCTGTTTGGGGGCACTTTTGATCCTATTCATTTGGGCCATATACACATTGCCCATGCTGCAGTTGAGTCACTGGGGCTCGACAAGGTCATCTTCCTTCCCTGCAAGCAGTCACCTCACAAATCAACACAGGCTCAAGCATCTGAAGATGACAGGCTTGAAATGTGCCGCAGAGCGACAGTCGATATTGATTGGGCTGAAGTCGACGAACATGACTTGGTAGCCGCATCACCGTGCTACTCGTGGCGCACGGCCGAAAGCATCGCGACAAAATTCCCAGACGCCGAGCTATTCTGGCTAATGGGTACCGACCAGTGGCAAGCGCTGCCTCGATGGGATCGCCCCGAGCATCTAGCCAAGCTAGTGAAATTTATCGTCTTCACGAGAGATCAAATCCCCGAAGCTCGCGAGGGCTTTGAGCTCCACTGTATCTCAGGCAATCACCCGGCATCAGCGACAAAAATCCGAGCAAGCATGCCCAAGCATTTACTGACTGACTGGCTCTCTCCTCAGGTAGCAGACTATATCAAACAACACAGTCTTTACGTTCACGGTGATATATCCGAGTGAATGATCTCTTTATCCATGGCGCTCAGATGTTTGAATGATTGACGTGCCTAAAAAATAAGCATAAGAGTAATAGATCAATTGCGTGCATTACACGCTACCCTTTTACAAATCTATGAAATCACTCTTTTCACTTTTATCGATCATTGTTGTAACTCTCGCGACTTCCATTTCCAACATCCAGGCACAGCAGTCTAAGCAGGTAGGAGCGCAAAGCGCCAAAGGTAAAAAGATGATGGCTGAGTTCATGAAGATACCCGAGGAGCAGCGTGTCGAATTTAACAAGAAAGTCCGCCTTGCTCAAAAACTCTATCAGGAGAAAAGAATATTCGACGCATTACAGGCAATCGACGAGCTAGACAAAATCATCTCAACTCATCCTGCCTGCCTAAGTCTGCGAGGGGCATGCTACGTGGAACTAAGAGCATTCGACAAGGCCTACGCTATTTTTGAGCGGTTACTGGCTATATCTCCTAATAGCACCAACATCTTATTCAACTTAGCCGAGCTCGAGTTCGTCACGAGAAAATGGGAAAAGTCTCACCAGCGTTTTAATGAATTGCTCACTTTATTGCCTGAGCAAAACAAGAACTTACGACAGCTGAGTGAGTTCAAACTCCTCTTGTGTAAGCTAAAAACTGATCGCATTGACGAGGCAAGAGCGATGCAAAACAAATACAGCGAGTGGGACGACACTCCCTACCATTACTACGCTCCAGCTGCGATCTTGTTCTACGAAGGAAAAGATGAAGAGGCGAAAAAGCTCCTGCGCAATGCCCTCTTTATTTGGAGAAACCCGGCACAACTTTCCTCATGGCAAGATACGATGATCGAATTTGGCTATGTGCGCAGCTTTTATGGCTCCGCTGATGATGATGCGAATGCCGGCGGTAATGATGATACTGATGAGCTTGCCCCAGAGACACCTCAGATCGCCCCTGTTATCCCATTGGATACTGAGTAACCTGCTCAAATTTGATCCCATAAGTCTCCGCTATTTCAGGCGCAGCTGACTCCTTGTATATATCGCGAAAGTAAATTTCTTTGATGCCGTAGGCACAGAGTGTTTGCATACAGGCAGTGCATGGCATGGTCGTTGAGGCCAAGATTTTCACCTCACCACGCTTAAAAAGGCTGCACAGATTGACTTCGGCATGAAGCATGAATTTCTGCCTACTCTCACGATCGTCCCAAAAGCCTTCGGGGGCATCAAATCCAGGGGCTAGCCCATTGTAGGCTGTGCCAACAACACGGTTATCAAAATCAAGTGCCGCAGCTCCTACTTTCCTGAATGGATCTTCCGACCGCAAACTCGCAACGTGAGCCAACGACATCGCATACTGAGGAATGCTAATACGTGGTGATTGCTGGGGCTGGACATCCTCGTGAGACTCATTACTCATATGCTTTGATCGAATACCTGCGATCGCGCTTTGTCCAGATTTAAGACAAA
>CBFHKM010000160.1:0-4370 GCA_965656385.1 Oceaniferula sp. | reverse complement strand
ACATGACGCCAGCCGAGCTCATAGGAGATTGATGTCTCCTCATCTGTTTGCTCGGCTGCATCTGGATTAGTGTAGCCCTTGGGGCTTGGGGTTGAAATACCACGGAACACACCACCAAAGAGTCGGCTGGTCTCGTTGAGCTCGTAGGTAAAGCCCATCCCCCCTGCCATGACATCCAGGTCATCACTACGGGAGATATCCTTGTTATAATCCTCAAAATCAAACTCAAGATGCTCAAAACGAATCCCTGGACGCAGTGTCCACTTTCCTGTTTTGATCTCGTCTTCGATGAAGAAGGCTGTCGCTACCGTTTCCTGCCTGCGATTAGAATCATCTCCAGGTGTTCCGGCAGTAGTAAGGTTGAAATCGCCCGCACCATCTGAGGTATAGTTGTCTACCCACTGAAAGCGGCGCATGCGATCTTTATGCACCCGAAGCCCCGCGGTCACACTGTGATCAATAGCACCCAGACTAAAGTCGTAGGTTCCTGCAAGTTGACCTCCATAGCTGTAGTAATCGCGATTGTTTGCTTTGACGTCAATCTCATCTGTGATGTTTCCGAGTCCCTTCAGGGAAGTTACATTCCCAGCATTTAGCAGAGCCTTGTGTAAACTTACACCATTCACTTTGTTGAGCTTATACCAATTTCGATTAAAACGATTGTAATAACCAGCAGCCTCAAGTTTCAAATCACTCGTAGGCTCCGCAGTGTATTTTAAATAAGTTCGATACTGAAATGCATCCATATTATCATACTTCGTTGCGGCATAGCGGTCATAAGGATTACTGCGGGCATCCGCCTCCGATAATCCAAGATAGCTCTCATTGGCATCAAAATCAGTAGACCCAAATTTAAAGTCGAAGCGCTGCTTTAGTGCGGTATCAGGCTCCCAGAAAAGTTTCACCATCGGCTCGATTCTCTGAAATCCAGTATTTCTATCTCCATGACCTTGGATGGTGCGGAACCCATCACTGCTCTGATAATATAATTCTAAGAGATATCCAAAGCGTCCATTCTCTGTATCCACCGTGTTTCCATAGTGTGCATGGCCGGTAAAGCTATTGTCGGAACCATAAGTAAATTTGCCATAAAGCGCCTCCTGCTCAGGAACAGGTGTAGAAACATAGTTAATCACGCCGCCCGTTGTATGAGGCCCATACTTAACCTGACTAGATCCTTTCAGGATCTCAAAGGCGCTCATACGGCCTGCATTAGGCGAATAATACGCACCAGGAGATGAGTAAGGCGCTGGAGCCATCAAGATACCATCTTCCATGATAGTCGTCTTTTCACTGCGTGTTCCCAAGTTACCTCGAATAGAGAGATTGGGAAATAAACCATAGCCATCTTCTTCACGAGTATAGACGCCGGGAACCTTGGCCAGCAAGCGGTTGATGTTGGTATAATTTTGCTGCTCAATGTCCTCTCTGCCCAGGTAAGCAGAAGAGCCAACGAGGTCAAAGGCCCTGTCTTTGCCGCCAACCACTGTTAAGGGCGAGAGGTCACCATCATTTTGAGCCAAAGATGATTGGATGGCAGTAATACTTATAGCCGCAATTAAAGAGCAAGGGAGTAAAGAAGTGTTTGCGAATTTACAAGCAGATCGATGAGTCGATTTATAAGATAATGTCTTCATGAATAATGTCGAATTAGTTGTTTTTATAGAGCCCATAGAAGAGCGTTGAAAGGCTTCTTATTGCGAATGAATCTCATTAGCAATAAAAATATTGATAAAAATCAATTTTTTTTACCTTGCTGGAATCACCAGTCTGACCGCTATTCATCTCAACATGTTTGCACCCAAATGGAAAAAGGAAGCTAAGCTGCTACACAAAGCCGCCAAAAAATTTCTTCATTACAAACGCGATCTGCTCAGTGACCAACAGGTCGCAGAAATTGAATCACGCTGTCAGGACTTGAGAGCCGCAAGCAAACAAAAAGACAAAGAGAAGTGTGACGAAGCCTCCAAACAACTCCATGCGACCTGTGAAAATGCCCTCCCCCAACAGCAGAGACAAGGATGGATTGAGGAGAATCTTGAAGTTATCTTTGTAGCTGTTGTAATTGCACTCGGTTTGCGTGCATACGTTGTTCAGCCGTTCCGTATTCCGACTGGATCCATGCAACCGACCTTGAATGGTATCGTTGCCACACAGGTCACGTCATCAGACGAATTCCCTAACATTGCAAAGAGAACGCTACAGCGAGTGACACGAGGACGAAAATACGTCGATCTGGTAACAGATGAAGACAAGCGACTGAGAGCAAAAAACCCAGTGATTGAAAAACCCTACTTTCACTTCTTCACTCATACTTATATCTATTTTGAAGACGGCACTAAATTGACCTTTCCCGGACCAAAATCTGCACTGATGAACCGCAACGGCATGGGCTTTGGTCGTATCTGTGGATACCCGACCTCCGACATGAGCCAGCAAGAGAAAATCCAATACCAACAGACTATAATGGGGCCATCTCGCTCGAGGATATCCACCGAGGGTTCTCAAAATAGGACGATCGCCTACACGAAACCCTCTATCCCGGCGGGCACAGTGATTGCGAGAGGCTATATTGACACCGGCGACTTGATACTTGTTGATAAAATATCCTACAACTTTCGCCGCCCAGACCGTGGCGAAGTTTTTGTTTTTGATACCCGAGACATTAAAAAAATACACTCCGAAGCTGCACGAAATGGTGGCGTTGCAGGGTCTCACTACATCAAACGCTTAGCCGGAGTCCCCGGTGACAAATTGCAGATCAAACAGTCCAATTTGTATGTAAATGGCGAAAAGGCAAAAGAGGAGGGCATACTCCAAGTCATGAGCAAAGAAAATGGATATCGTGGTTACGAAGCCTCCTATCGCCTTCAAGGTGGGCAGATATTCAAAGCTAGAACATCGAACATTCCTGGAATGAATGAATATATCGCGCTTGGTGACAACAGCTACAATTCATCTGATTCACGATTCTTCGGCACGGTGAAAGAATTTAACGTCATAGGGCCCGCAGCCTTTGTGCTTTGGCCATTCACGAGTGGACACTGGGGAGCTATTAAATAATGTTGATTGCATCCGCTATCTCCAGTTTGATCGATACGCACTGACGGTTTGCCCGCTGTCATCATCTTCATATCACATGTCCTCCGCCCAAGAAATTACTCGCAAAGCAAAGTCCAACCTTGCTTTTGCACTGTCTTGCCTGCCGAAACAGCGCAAGAAAGACATGGTTATCTTTTATGCTTTTTGCCGGGTCATCGATGACTTTGCAGATGACCTAGAGATCCCCTATCAACAGAGACTTTCAGGGCTCAATCAATGGGCACAGGGTATTGAACATGGCTTCGCCAAACCAGATGAACTTCAGCAAGAGGTTACGCAAATCATCGAACGCTACTCCATCCCCAAACAGCCATTCCTTGACCTTATCGATGGCTGCAAATCAGACTTAGACCCGCAGCATTTCGAAACTTGGGAAGATCTTCAAAAATACACCTATCAAGTAGCAAGTTGCGTCGGCATCATTTCAATTCGTATCTTTGGGTGTGTTCATCCAGATTCAGAAAAATATGCCACCGCACTAGGACATGCTTTACAGCTCACCAACATCCTCCGCGATATCGAGGAAGATCTGAATAAAGGTGATCGCATCTATCTACCAAAGCAAGATTTCAGTCGATATAAATACAGTGAGCAAGACCTCAAAGCTCACATTCACAATAAGCAATTCACCGACATGATGAATGCTCATGCAGATCGAGCTGAAGCATATTATCAAGAAGCGATGAGTTATTTACGCGAAGAGGACGCCAAGGCACTGAGAGCAGCTGAGGCAATGCGCAAAATATACCACCGCTTATTAAGCAAGATGAGATCCGACAATTTTCAAGTATTTACCCAACGCTACTCATTATCTAAGGCCCGCAAAACCAGCATCTTAATCTCTAGCCTGTTGGGGAAGTAATGAGATCTTGATGATATTTCTTAGTAGCCAGATAAATGTTACAGGCTATATTAGTAAGTATACTAATAACACAATTAAACTCACGAAGATATCGACGCCCTTGTCATATCTCTGAGCTACCTGCCAGCCTCTCTTAATAACTATTTTTGCATGAAAAATCATTACATTCTCATTACGGTATTCACCTCAGTGTTGGCATCCTGCACCCCCTATTCGGGCAACAACTTGGGCAACAGAAACCATTGGTATTCTGATTTCACAGAACCCGCTGAAGAGCAGAAAAAATACAGAAAAATTCCAATTGGCCATCCAGATCCTCGTGGCAGAAATAATATGGTTGTGAGCCCTTTCCGGCCATACAACATCATCGATATCTCAGGCTACCGAAGTGGCGATATTGTGGGTG
>CBFHKM010000159.1:296-4486 GCA_965656385.1 Oceaniferula sp. | reverse complement strand
AAACCCCTGCCCACCACCCATCAGTCCCGAAGCCAACACAGTCCAATAATACCCCACCAAAAGTGGTAATGGACGCAAAGGAGGCAACAAAACCAGGGGGAGTCATTCCCGGGTTTGTCGACTTGTTCAACGGCAAGGACCTAAGTGGCTGGGTCGATGTCAACACCTCGCCCGCAACCTGGTCGGTGAATAATGAGGGTCACTTGGTATGTAGTGGTCAACCTATCGGGGTGATGCGCTCCGACCGCATGTATGAGAACTTCGTTCTCGTTGTCGAATGGCGCCACATGCAAGCAGGTGGCAATTCCGGGGTGTTCCTCTGGAGTGATGCACGGCCTGGAAAAAACAGGCTACCCATGGGCATGGAGGTTCAGATGTTAGAGCTAGAGTGGCCCTATATCCATGCCCGTAAGGATGGCACCCCACAACCGCTGGCCTACGTGCACGGTGAACTTTTTGGCGCAGGAGGCATGACCGCCACGCCCGACAACCCGCGAGGCAACCGCAGCAAATCCCTAGAGAACCGATGTCTGGGCAGAGGGCAATGGAATCGCTACGTTATTGTCGCTGTGGATGGCACCGTCAAGCTCTCGGTGAATGGCAAGTTTGTGAACAGCATCCGTAACGCCAGTATTCGCAAAGGCTACCTCTGCCTCGAGTCGGAAGGGGCAGAGATCCACTTCCGCAAAGTCAGCCTCATGGAGCTACCTGGCGGTCTGGCCGATCAAAGCAATACCGTGCCCGTGGTGGAATAGCTCAGTAGTGATAGCCTACCCCATCACGCAAATCTTGATTGTTCAAATGGTATAAGTGGAGGCGAACAACCATTTCACCAACGGTTATTTTGTCAAAGTGCTCGCACTAGAAGCCACGCAAAACCTCACACATTCAGGGCAAAAAATGTGAAAAAATACGTTTGGGCACCTGTCTGGGGACAAGGGATATCAGATATCAAAGTAATACCCCCTCATCATCGCTCATAGGCTAAGCTTGCGGCGAAGCTGTGTAGCTAAACCACCAAGACGAGTATATCCATCTGACAAAAGACTCCATCTACGCCCTTTGGCTAAAGCCTATTTCTGCTGGTGATTTTTGACGTAAGCCTTGAGAAGCGTATCGTCACGGCAGTTTGCGAATGCCTCCTCAATCGATATGCGATCCTGTTCGAGGAGCTGCACAAGGTGGTGGTCAATCGTGAACATACCCTCCTTGAGACCAATCTCAATGAGACCCTGAATCTGCTCGAATTTTTTATCACGAAGACAGTTTTTGATCGAATAGTTCATCAGCATAACTTCCTCAGCGAGGACGCGACCATTACCATATTTCTCTGGTATCAGTCGCTGTGAAACCACTGCACGCAAACAGTTGGCAAGCTGTGCAATAATCTGGCTTTGTTGGGCTGGTGGAAACACATCAATGAGGCGATCTAGACTTCTGGGAGCATCCAGTGTGTGCAGTGTGCTGATCACTAAGTGGCCAGTTTCCGCCGCGGTCACCGCTGCTTGGATAGTCTCGATGTCCCGTAATTCAGAAACCAAAATTACACCCGGATCCTGACGAAGAACATGTTTGAGCGCAGCGGCAAAGCTCAGTGTATCTTGGCCAACTTCACGCTGCTTAATAAGGCTTTGAGAATGCTCGAATACGAATTCGATGGGGTCCTCGACCGAGATGATGACTTCACGTCGCCGCTCAGCGATACGCTTTACCATGGCCGCTAGTGTGGATGACTTGCCTGAGCCGGTAATTCCTGTTACCAAGATGAGTCCATCTTTCATGTCACAAAGATGCTCAACAGTCGGCTCATGGCCAAGCTGTGCCAGATTTGGAATATGCTGTGGGATGTGACGATAGGTGGCTTCTACAGCTCCTTGGTTGTAGTGAGCATTGCCTCGAAATCGACCTACATTATCGACTTTCACAGCGAAGTCTAATTCGCGAGTTTCCTCCAAGGTAGCGCGCTGTGAGTCATTGAGCAGACTCATCACAAGCTTGTAGGCAGCTTCCTCATCAAGTGGCTCGGCTTTGAGCTGAACAATTTCACCATCTAGGCGCACTGACGGCGCTATACCCACTGAAATGTGCAAGTCGGAGGCACCCTCCTTCACCATCGCACGCAGGAAATCTACAATAGTATGATTAGAATCTGACATCGTGAGTTATTTTTAAGTTTAGTTTTTTTGTGAATAATTAGCGAGATCCGTGACCAACACCAAGCTTCATACGCTCGAAGACAGCTGGATCTTCACAAGAGCCCTTGGCAACTTCCTCAGTAATAATGCCTTGGCGGTAAGCTGCCATGATAGAATCGATGAAACGTACGTTCTCAGTCGTAGAGCCAAGCTCGAGAAACTCAGAAATTTTGCCTACTTCACCCTCTTGTATCCACTTACGCAACACGCCGCTATTCTGAATATGCTCGAGCAGGACACACATGCCACCTTGCTGAGTCGCAACCAGCTTTTGACACATAACTCCAATGAGCTGTTTGCTGAGAACCATCAAAGCACTCTTACGCTCATCTGCTGGAAACATCGAAATGAGGCGTTCTGCTGTTTCAGCCACATTAGCTGAGTGGAGTGTGGATACCACCAAGTGACCTGTTTCACAGGCATTGAGTGCAACTCGGGCAGTTTCATAATCCCGAATCTCCCCCACCAGAATGACGTCGGGACTTTGGCGAAGTGCAGAACGCAAACCACACGCGAACGATTCAGTATCGACTCCAACTTGACGCTGGGAGATCATGGATCGATCGGATTTTAATAAGTATTCGATCGGGTCCTCTACTGTGATGATGTGCTTGGATAGGTTCTTACTCACCCACGATAGGCAAGCAGCAAGACTGGTCGACTTTCCACAACCTGTGGCACCCGTCACCAGAATCAGGCCATTTTTCCGCGTCAACCAACTGGTCAGGCGTTCCTCTGGCAGGCCAAGTTCTGCCAACTCTTTAATGTCCGCACGAAGTGGTCGCAGCACAGCGCACAGGCTACCCATCGACTTGAAGCAGTTCACCCGATAGCGCATTTGATCTGGACTTTTCCAGCTGACGTCACGCTCTTTGTTACTGTCCTCATTGGCTCCACAATGTGCCCAGAATGCCTCCATCTGCTCATGCGTAATACAATTTTCACCGAGTTCGTGAATTTGTCCGCCTATTCTGGCATTTGGAATCTCATCACCACGCAAGAAAACGTCTTCCGCGCCATGTTCCACGGCGACCTTGCAAATCTCTTCAATAATTTCTAACATGTTAATCAGGCACTTAAACGTTCAATTACCTAGGTTATTCCTTCGTTTCCACCTTACAAGACAATAAGCGAAACATATTAAGCAAAACATATTAAACTAAATATATCTCGAATTACTCAAGGCATCAGCTGTTACTTAATTTAGATGACTCAATAAAAATGATTACGCTCATATATGACGAGGTAGTAGCGGAGCAATCTAACAAACATCAATCCTCCGACTGGCTACACCTTACAAATTGATCCTTGCCTCATGGATTAGATGAACGATGATTCCGTGAAATGAGTCAACTATCACATGCCGTCAGCATCCACCCCTATTTTAAAGTCAACGAAGGCCGCCTCGACGACTTCAAAGCTCTGATGACCCGCTTCGTCGAGCGCACCCAGACCGAAGACAAGTGTCTCTACTATGACTTCTCGGTTTCTGGCAACACCGTGTTCTGCCGTGAAGCCTACATCGGAGCAGAAGGCACCATCGCCCACCTCGACAACGTAGGTGACTTGATAGAAGAGGGCCTCGAATTTGCAGAACTTGCTTGTATTGAAGTTCACGGCCCCGCCGAGGAACTCGAAAAACTGAAAACCCCGCTCGCCGAGCTCCCCGTCAAGTTCTACGAACGCGTCACCGGAGTGAGCTAGACCTCAACTACTTCGGCGCGCATATCAAAACTCTTCGACCATACCGCCCCTATGATTCACCTTCATACTGAAGAGATCACTTGACGACTCGAACCACAGAGTAAGAATAGATGATTCTTCAGCGTATATAAAATATTCAGCAACCTGCCAACAAACTTAGACATCCAGATCATCATGAAATTCCTCACTCTTCTCTTCATTCACTATACACTATTGACCATTCACCATTCGGCTGCAGCGGATGCTGCGGCCGAGGGCTCACAGGGCAAGCACTCCTCTACCCCTAATGTC
>CBFHKM010000159.1:0-252 GCA_965656385.1 Oceaniferula sp. | reverse complement strand
ACATGGGCTACGGAGATGTAGGTTGCTACGGTGCCAAGCCTGAAAATCTGAAAACTCCGCACATTGACCAGCTCGCTGCCGGGGGGCTTCAATTCACCAGCGGCTACTGCTCTGCCTCCACCTGCACGCCGACCCGCTACGCGATGCTCACCGGCACTCATGCCTTCCGTGTTAAAGGCACTGGAATTGCTGGCCCTAACTCCCCAGCCTTGATTAAGCCAGATGTGGTGACCATGCCGGACCTGCTGCAAA
>CBFHKM010000158.1:0-4487 GCA_965656385.1 Oceaniferula sp. | reverse complement strand
GCCCAAGACCTTGCCCTTGCTATCTCTAACCACAAAAGGGCTCCATTCACCCGCTTTAGGCAAGCTGAGCTTTTTCACTGTTGGCTTGCCCGGTTTAATCACGAAACGCTTTTTTACAAAATCAATCACCAGCGGCACACTGCAAAAATTGATGAAGCGGTAGCTACTCTTGGGGAAGGCTCTCTCTGAATCATCAATGCCGTAGAGTCTGACCGGCAGCGCTTCCTCTTGCTGGGTTTCATTAGGCGCGAAGAAATAAAGCATCTTGTTGGTGCCCGCGACCAGGGGTGCCCTGCCTACCAATAGATAAGGCTGCTCGGGGTCATCATGATCAATAAATATCTCGAATACCTTAGCCTTGGAGAGCGAGTAAGGAATCGTCTTACTGCCATTACGCCATTTGATCTCGATGAACTCTTTGCCATTGCGGTAGTAGACTTTATCATAGGGAAGCTTCGAAAGCTCGATGGCTGTGAAGCTGACACGCATGTCCTTGTCCTTTTCTTGAACGGCGTCCGAGCTCGGCTCTTGGGCACTGGACATCATTGCCAGTGACAACCATGCCAGCATGACAGTTTGCATGAAAACCCAGCGACAGCCAACGGTGGTGCTGGCCCACTTCCATTCTTTCCCCATGATGATTTGATCAGATACTTGTATTTTCATTGCCGACCCAATCACACCTCGCTCTCATCCAGCCAGCGGAAGCTCCGTATCTCAAAACGTCTGCCATAGGTCTGGTTGATGGAGTTGAGTGTGGGAGTTTGGGAATCATCATCCCACGGCTCATTGTTAGTAGGCTCAGTCTCGGGATCGACATACTCAGGCAGACGTTGCACCACCGCCTCACAGGTAGCTTGGGCGATAATCTTGTCGTCAGAGTCTCTGACCTCACCGTAAGCACGGATGCGGAAGGTGTCTGTCCTTGCGGCAAGTTTGGGGGCGAGTGGCAACAGGATGTTTGCCTGGTTGATCTCCGTCGGCACCCCCGTGGCACAGTTTCTACCACTGGCATAAGGTGCGGCAGAGTATGGAAAGTCGTTATGCCTACCGTACCATGACCAATGGGCTGATTGATACCAATAATTTGAAAAGGATTCGTAATTGGGGAGAACATCGGAGGTTCCAGCCCTGATGCCCGTGCTTTGATCACCATTGATTCCGGCCTGTTCGATCGCCTCCTGAACCGCCCCCTGATAGGCCCGTGGATCAGTGTCTTCCACATTGGGCACAGCCGTGAGGTCCGTGTCTTTGGCAATGCGCCGGTTGACAAAATCTGAGATGCTCATAAAGGGGCCGCGGGCTTTGACCTGGTTGACGATCTCCACAGCGAGTCCGGTGTCGTCTGTAAAATCGTTGACCGTGTCATTGTCATCCCAAATTTGATCATCGGTGAGTCGGGAGAACTTCTCCCAGCCATTGTTGGAACTGGTGTTGGAGGTAGTGCTGGCCAGTGGGAAGGGGGTGCCTGTTCCTGTATCATTCGTGCCTTGGGCTGATTCAAGGGCGAGAGCTTTGTTACCTTGAAGGAAGGCTCGCCATGCTTGCACGGAAGTGGAGTTCACATTGAATGCTCCCTTGATCAGGCTGTAAGCCGCGATTTTTTTGTAGCCGTCGTGATTGGTGCTTGTGGGTGTGAGTTCGGTGACAATGTCAGCCGAGGTTTTTCCTGAGGGAACATGGGGCTCCAATACGGGGTTGGCCTGGGCTGTGGCAGGGTCAACCGTCTGTGTCGGGTCAACTGGATCAATGCCGTAGAAACGCTTCAGAGTTTTATTGAGCGATCCTCCGGTGGCATCGTAGCCTGACGTGCCAATGGTATATTCCGGCGCAATGCCCGAGAGGTAATAACGGTCAAACAAGGCGTCATTGACCTGCCATGAGACGTCATTAAGGGTGAGTATATCAACAGAAAAAGTCGCAGAATTCAAATAAATGGAGTCCTGCGGGATATACGGAGGTTTCCAGGAGTTACCAATGGCGTTGGTCGGCTCAAAGAGTCTTATGCCGATATTGGCTCCTGAGAGCTGCACCAGGGAATGCATGGGGGCCCGCGGGATATCGAGCAGAGGAAAGGAAGTATCTCCCTCTGCCAGAGCGTAGCTCTTGCCGTAAAAACCATTGCTGCCATCACCAAAGGCGTCAATGTCGATGCCTATCTGGTTCATCAGATTGTTAATGCCATTGGCGCTTGGCGCTGTGGTGTAGACATTGAGCGGGCCCCGCTTTCCTCGTTCTAGTAGGCTCTTGATCACAGGGGTGACATTGAGTTGTGAGAACACTTCCATCTTGGTACCGATATATCCATTTGAAGCCGCATCATCTGTTGACAGAGTCATCATGCTGATGATGCCGAAAGACTGCTTGGTGGTACTCAGCTCGCTAAACGTGAAGTTTATAGGGGAGTAATGCTTACCACCAGTGTGCGACCCCTTATTCATATTGGGATGAGGGCGACCGCCTCCGACACCGGTACGATACTCCCAGCCTGACAGGCTGTCGCCAAAAGTGGCTTCTGTGGTCAGCTGGTTGGCGAGAGTCCCAGCAGCAGGAAGACTAGTCTCCATCATGAAGTTCTTACCCCAGTTTGGGTTACCCTGCAGATTGAAAATCGCTTCAATGGAGTGGGACCCGCTCTCACTGCCGGGGACATTAACAGCTGCCCAGTTGCCCCCCCCTGCATCAGGAAACTCATCAAAGAAGATACCTGAGTCGGTAGCATTGTAGTTCATGCCGGGTAACAGCTCATCATTGCGCACATTGGCGTTAGTGCTTCTGGCTCCCTCATTGGGCGGGGAAAAGATCATGACTTCACCCGGCTCCATGGTGAGATCGTCAATGAGATAACTCATGTTGATACCAGCGCCCCCCCCACTGAGTAGCGCACTCTGTTGCGCATAGAGGCCGAAGTGAGTATTTGAACCGCCCCAGCCGTTCGCCACCCCGTAATTTTTTACGACACCTAACGGATCAGTATGCTTGAGTAGTATTCCACCAAAGAAACCCTGTTTTAACGTGATCGCAAATTGATCGGCGGTGATTTGTGTATTATAGGGGTTCCACACAATGAAGAATGGATCGACCACCAGTTTTAATTGACCGCCTTCGTATACCAAACTGAAGAGGGCATTGGCCGAGAGCATGACAGGAGCGTAGCTTGCTCTGACGGGCCGCTGAGCATACACAGACTTGTCATTATTGGTCTCCCTGTTAACAGGGGTGAATCCACCACCGCTACCATAATTCCAGGCGTGCCTGTCGACGAGGTCTTCAGTAACGGATCTGTTCGGAAAATACGCCCGTGCAGCCATGGCATGACCACTGCCACTACTTGGGGTTTTCAGGCGCTTGTAAAGATTGGCATAATCCCTCATCAGCCACCAGCTGGGACCTCTGACGATCGTTTGTTCTTGGCTAACGTGTGGGACAGCTGTTTGGGAGTGCTCCCAGGGTTGTCGCTGGGTGATCTGATCAGAGAAGGCGTTGCCGGCGCCAGGAGTTCCATCAGATTTCGGGCCGTAATCCCTGAACAGATGGCGAGCGTTGTGCGACGTGCCGGGCGTGGGGTAAGGACTGGATAGATTATCGCCATTGCCGACAAACTCCGTGGTCTGTTGGTTAAACAGCGTCGCGCTTTCTGACTCTGCTGCGTCATCCATTTCAAAGGCGAGCGAGAGGTCGCGGCGCAGGCCGCCTTTTTTGACATCAGCGATCACGCCGCGCACGTTCATCGCCATGTTGTGGCGGTTGGCCTTGAGCCAGTCGCTCTGATCAGAGGTAGAGTTCATGACCAGCGGCATGTCCGCCGGACTCAAAGCCTTTTCCAAATCATCAATGTAACCGCTGCCACTCTCAAGCGGGTAGGTTACTCCTGTAGTAAAAGGACCTTCAAATACAGCGTGGTCAGGGCCAGGTGCGGTTGAGAGCCTCGCTGCCTGCTCACGGCTCGCATCGCTAAAACTGCCCTCGTTCCATGCTAAGTCGACTTTGACTCCCTCGTCCTCGACCCAGTAGGCGTAGTAGGATTTGTCACTGGTGCCTGTGGCCACCTCGACTTTGGGCACCTTGACGCTGTCAGGCCCATCAGGATCAGGATTGCCGCTTGCATCGACCCCTTCAAAAATGACGACGTCTTCGGCGGCAGCTGCGGTGCCAGCATCAGCGATGGCATCAAGCTGGTCTTGATCTCCAGACACGAGCCAGCGTACGAAAGTTTTATTGTCAGGATCAGCGGGACTGTAGCCACTTGTATCCCAGACTCCCACCCAGTGCTTTCTACCGTCTGCAGCAGTAGTGCCAGTGGCGTAGGGGTTGGTGGTAGAGCCAAGGATCGTCGCCGTTGCGCTCACACGCTGATCCGGCCCCGCCGCCTTCTGCAGCTCACCAAGAGCAATCATCAGTGCCATGCGAGCATTAGAACGGGCTGTTCTGTCGGCATCATTCGACCCTCCTCCTGAGCTGCGCTGCTCAATGGTGGAGAGGCTTAG
>CBFHKM010000157.1:0-4493 GCA_965656385.1 Oceaniferula sp. | reverse complement strand
TGCCTGAGAGTGAGTTTCACCGGGTCGCGTCACTTTATCCGGGGAAGCAGAGCCAGGCAGATGTGGGTAGTGCATTTTATAAGGAGCTTGCTACTGCTGACTCGCTGGTGAAGCGGGCCTTTGCCTCGCCACGAGGTATGCAGTCTGTGCGTGAGATGAACGAGCCACGCGCGTGGCAGGCTGGCTTTCCAGCGATGGGCGGGGTCGGCACGGCGACTGCGGTGGCGAAGTTTTACCAAGCTGCTTGTGGTGCGATCGAGTTTTTCACCCCACAGGTGCGTGAGTGGATGGAGTGCACCCGTAGCAGCGGGGATGACAAGATCCTGTGCACGCCGACGGCCTTCTCATGTGGCTTCCAGCTTGATCCCTTGGATAGCTTTGGCCGTAAAACACGTCATCATTATGGCCTGTCTCGACGTGCCTTTGGTCACCCTGGTGCTGGGGGGAGCCTCGCCTTTGGTGATCCCGAGAATGGTCTATCCTTTTGTTATGTGATGAATCAGATGGAGCTGTGTTCGTTGCCTAAAGACAAGAGTTTAGATTTGGTGAAGGCGATTTACTTGTCTTGATGACAAGCGCATAGTGCGCTCCGCGCTTGCAAAGCTTGCTTCTCTAGTACAAAGGAAGGCATGCACTCTTTTCATTATCAGAATGGTTCTCTCCACTGTGAGGATGTTGATCTGGCTGGGCTCGCTGATGAGCATGGCACTCCTTCCTATGTATACAGCGCGACGACGATCCGTGACCACTACCGCAGACTTGATCAGGCCTTAGCTGGGCTGGATCACGGTATCGAGTATGCCGTCAAGGCAAACTCCAATCTGTCTGTGCTGAAGCTGCTCGTCGATGAGGGTAGCGGTTTTGATATTGTCTCCGGTGGTGAGCTGCGCCGTGTGATTGAGGCGGGTGGTGATCCAGGTAAGTGCACCTTTGCCGGTGTCGGTAAAACCCGCGAGGAGATTGAATATGCAATTGAGCAGCAAATCTATTGTTTCAATGCTGAGAGCGAGGAAGAGGTTGTCTTTATTGACCAAGTGGCGGGTGAGATGGGCAAGGTGGCTCCCGTGGCGTTCCGAGTGAATCCGAATGTCGACGCGAAGACGCACAAGTATATCTCCACGGGCAAGTCAGAGAATAAGTTTGGGGTGGATTTCGAAGTGATTGATGCTGCCTATGAGCGCGCATCTAAGCTGGTGAATATTTCGTTGCGTGGCCTGCAAATGCACATCGGCTCGCAGCTGACTTCTTTGCAGCCGTTCATGGAGGCGGTTGAGAAGGTGACTCCGCTTGCCGTTCGCCTCAAGGAGGCCTACGGCATTGAGTTTTTCTCCATCGGTGGTGGGGTTGGTATTGTCTATGATCCCGCACTTGAATCTGGCAAGCCGGACTGGTGGGCTGCTCAGGAGGAGGAGCACAAGCCGCTGACGATTGAGCAATATGCCGAGGGGGTCATGCCTGTGCTTAAGGAAAGCGGACTCAAGATTTTGCTCGAGCCAGGTCGCTACATTGTCGGCAATGCCGGTGTGCTGTTGACTAGTTGCCTCTATGAGAAAAAGGGTAGTGCGAAGACTTTCCGTATCGTTGATGCCGGTATGAATGACCTTATCCGCCCGGCACTTTACGAAGGCCACCACGAAATCGTGCCGCTCAACGAGCCGACAGGATCAAGTAGCTCGGTGGACGTGGTCGGGCCTGTGTGTGAGACAGGGGACTTCTTCTGTCAGAGCCGGGAGTTGCCTGATTTTGTCCCTGGTGAAGCGATCGCACTCTTGAGTGCTGGTGCTTACGGTTTTGTCATGGCGTCGAACTACAACTCACGTGGATTGCCTGTTGAGATTCTTGTCGAAGGTGCTGAGGCAAGGGTGATTCGCCCACGCCAGACGATAGAAGATATCCTCGCCAGTGAGAAGGCTGCGCTATAGCTTAGCTGTTCTCCGAAACTTGCTGAAAGGTTGGCTCCAAACTTCCTGTAATAAACGCATGAAAAAAATGACATCTGCTATTTCGGTGGGCTTGTTCCTGCTGACTCCTATTTTTGCTGATCACCATGGAGGATCGCATGGGCATAAACATGAACACAAACATGGACATAAACACGGGCACAAAAATGAAGCCGGGCAGGTTGTTGCCGACAAGGTCAGTGAGTCACTCTTCAATGGTAAGGATCTAACGGGCTGGAGTGGGGATGCCAAGTTCTGGTCGGTGAAGGATGGCGTCATTCACGGCACCACGCACGAGCACAAGGCTAATGGCAATACCTTCCTCGTCTATCAGGGCGAGGATGTCGGTGATTTTCATCTCAGCTTCGAAGCACGCTGTGTGGATAACAATTCGGGTGTGATGTTTCGTAGCTCACTGGTGAAGGGGAATCCTTTTGCGATGGCAGGCTACCAGTGTGATATTCACCCTAAAGCCCCCTTCACGGCGATGATCTATGGTGAGCGTATGGGCAAGCGTGGTATTATTATTACGCGGGGCCAGAAGATGGTGATTGATGAGGGTGGTAAGAAGAATGTTATTTCTCAGGAGAAACCTGAGGCTGTCGATATCAGTGAGTGGAACACTTATGAGGTTATCTGCAAGGGCAACCACATCATCCAAAAGCTCAATGGCAAGGTGGCGATTGACTTGGTCGACAATGACCCCGGCAAGTTACTCAGTGGCAAAATTGGTCTGCAACTACACGCAGGCGTGCCGATGAAGGTGGACTTCCGCAATATCACGCTGCAGCGCCTCGACAAGTAGGGTAGACCTTATTCTTGGGTAAGAGATTTCTCTCTCGGCCCTTGACTCTATTCTATCGGTTGAGACATCAATACTTAGGTCTTACTCCTTTGGGCCTTCACTGTGTTTTCCGTCGTATTTACCAAGCAGAAACCACAGCAAGACGAGCCCGACTAGTCCAGCAATAAGACCAGGCCATAGCTGCTCGGTCACGCCTGCTAGGATGAAGCCTGGACACAGAGCGAAGCCGGCGGCAATCAGAGCATAGGGCATCTGAGTCCTCACGTGCTCAAAGGGCTCAATGCCAGACGCTAGTGAGGAGACAATGGTGGTGTCGCTGATAGGCGAGCAGTGGTCTCCAAAGACGGCGCCACTGAATGCGGCTGCAATGACTGAGGGGATCATAGAAGGAACCGTGCTGTGGACTGCTGCATCTGGGCTGCCTATCGATGCTGCCAAGGGGATGACCAAAGGGATGACGATTCCCATGGTTCCCCAGCTGGTGCCAGTGAGAAAGGAGATACTTGCAGCAGCCAGAAAAATAAGCCCTGGCAGAAACCAGTCGGGGACGGTTCCTGAGAGTATCTGCCCGATCCAGACGCCTGCATCAAGCTGCTTGAGGCTCGAGCTCAGTGCCCATGCGGCAACCAATATGAGTGCGGGAGCGAGCATACGCTCCATTCCGCCCATAAAGGCTTTGCCATAGGAGACCGGTGCGCTGCGCGGATAAACTAGAGCTGCGACTAAGCAGGTGCTGAGACCTGTGAACACAAGCATCAGTGCGGTGTCGGCGGCGGCAAAGGTATCGAACCACTGAGCATCCGGTGCCCCGCTTCCCCCATGCAGAGCTTGAGAGCCGCTCCACCACAGACTGGTGGGCAGCATGATCAGCATGAAGAGCAGCGGAAGCCACACCGTGTGCAGTCCTGCGCTCAGTTGTTGAGCGCTTTTTGCCAGCTCGACGCCTGTCGCGGCTGGGATGTCATCATTGGGGTCAGATCTCTTGAAAGCTGTCGAAATGATGTTCCAGCGGCGGTGGATCACAATAGCCACCAGTATTAGAGTGAACCAGCAGTAATAATTTCCTGGTAAGGAGGCCAGGAACATAGAGTAGGGGTTCGCCTCGATTTGCGCGGCGTTCAGGCCTTCTTTGATCATCGATAGTTGGTAGGCGATCCAAGTTGAAAGTAGAGCTACACAAGCTACGGGGCTACTCGTGGAATCAACAATATAGGCCAAGCGACTTCTGGGGCTGCCGGTGCGATCATAGACCGGCCGCATGGTGCTGCCAACCAACATGCTGTTGGCGAGGCCGTCAAAAAAACATCCGAAGCCGAGGGCATAGGTGACCCATTCCATCCTCCTAGATCCGTGTTTGGCTCCAGCGGTGAGCCGATTGACAAGGGTTGAGACGCCACCGCCGCCATTGAGTAATCCGACAAATCCACCCATGATAAGTGTGAACATCAGCACGCAGAGGTTCCAACGGCTTTGCAATGCAGGGAGCAGTAGGTCATTGAGCAGAAAAAGAGGCGATCCCGATGCGGAGGGGGCGAGTATGACGGCTCCAGCTAATGCTCCTCCCGCAAGGCCCAGAAGTGCCGAGCGGAATACAAATACCAAGGTCAAGGCGCATAGGCTAGGTAGGACAGGGGTGCAGGCCCACTCTGCTTGTCTGCTTATCAGCAAAAGAATGGGCCAGATTGTGAGGATGATAACGTTTCGTGAAAACCGCATGCGGAGTATGCTGATGGAGGTCGCCGCTGATG
>CBFHKM010000156.1:0-4502 GCA_965656385.1 Oceaniferula sp. | reverse complement strand
ATGCCCAATCATTCCAAAAAAGCATTCACCTCACTTTTCTTACTTACTGCCATGCTCATTATTAGTCTCGGCAGCTCGTCAAACCTTCAAGCTGAAGTAAGTGCCGAGAAACTACTCGAAGGCATACGTCTCGGCACCACACTCCAGCATGGCAAGCTTGATGGCCACATCCGAAAGGATGGCAAACGCACTCCACTCTCCCTCCATTTAAAAGGAGAGGACATCACCTTTCAATTCCACACCAACAACACATGGAGTGGGTTCCACATGCAACTTCAGCAAGGCGAGGCCAAGCTCTACGAGACAGAGCAAGGCAAAGCGACGCCATTCCCACCCCAAAAAATTGGTGAAGCCATCATCGATACCGATGTGACTTACGAAGACCTTTCACTTCGCTTCCTCTACTGGAAAGACGCTCAAATCGTAGGAGAGGATAAAATCAAAATGCAATCATGCTACAAACTTCGGCTACGTAACCCAGGCAAGGATGGTCGCTACGGCCTCGTCTACATTTGGGTCCACAAAAAATACGGCGCCCTTATGCAAGTAGCTGGTTACGACATTCAAGGAAGACTCCTCAAACGCTTTCACGTCACTGACTTAATGACTGTAGATAAAATGCAGACGCTCAAAAAAATGAATGTCGAGACGTACCAAGCTGGCACTAATAAAGTAACTGGCATCACTTACCTAGAATTTAAGAAACCCAGCAAAAACCAACGCCGCGGCTTATAAATAAGTCATACGCGCTAGCGTATCATCACAGCTTGATAGGCTGGATGCGTGTGAGATAAGATATCGTGGATGCGCTCTTTTTCTCGGCTGCTTAAAAGAGGAAGATCCGCCGGCACCTCTTGATTAGTTACAATAGCGTGAAGCTTTCTAAGCACTGGCGTCTTAATTTCCTGAGGAAGTTGCTGAAACGACTTGCTGTAAATCATGTAACTACAGCGATACTTGAACATCCGTTTTTCGAGCCGTAAATCGCGTAGTGAATGTCCATCATGCCGATGCGCCTGCGCCATGAAGCTCTCGCGATACGCATCAGAGCCTTCAACTCCGTCCTCTGGCAACTTCACTTCGTCAGCAAACATCAAAGCCTTAAGAACCGACTGCGTACATTCTGAGACCAACCTCTCTATTGATGGTGATGATTCAACTCCATGAATTGCCCTGTCCAAATAGACTGAACGCAAGTATCGCATCTTTGCAGCAGAGAGAGTGTTGTGAACCTCTATTTGATGCTCCATCAGCATTAGTGCTAAAATATCACTGCTATCTGTGAGATGTTTACGAGTATCAAAAAAGCTGTTTAAATGAACGAGATGTTGATTATGTAATTGTTGGTAACCATCAGTGCCTGCCACAGGGTGATCAGCCCACTGGTTACCCATGTGCTTTACTTCAGCCTTATTCCCACTCACATACCAACCTCCCCACCGCTGCTCCACCGGACTGGCAGGAGTTGTTAGGAATGAGCCCCAAGACAATAAAGGCTGGCCATCTTGATTAGTAAAAACCGACCTCACCAACAAGCCAGGGATATTCATGGTATTACTGGAAGCGTGGCAGGTCATACATTCTTGATCACGAAAGAACCTGCGCTTTTCGGGCAAAGCGTTGACATCATAACTGTAAAACATCATCCCCGTGGGATCATCACACGCAATGACCTCAATCATACCACCGGGCACATATCCTACATAAAAGTCATCATTGAAGTAAATCGCCCGCGGGTTACCAGGCGTGATGATCTTACGCTGCAAACTTGTCTTCGAAAAAACTAATACCTGCGAAGACACGGGAATATTGAGCTCATTGAGTAAGGACTTCAACACCTCCCGCGGTTTACCATGGGGTAACTTCGACTTACCTTCATCAATAGCCGTCTGAATACGAGTGATTGTATTATGGTCCTGCGCATCCGAGTATTGAACGGGCTCCAAATCATAATCTGGTGCTGCTTGTGCCTTGCTGTCGACCTGAATTTCAAAGCAAAGTAGCAGAACTAGGTAATGAATTAGTGTCGAATAATCCACTCGGTAACAAAATATCTTAGCCACTATAGTGAATACGCTGAATGGGATCATGTCTTTCGTCAACATTTGCCTCTACGTAAGATTCGACTCAATATGAGATTTCGTAACCGGATGAACAAAAATAGTCATTGGGTTTTTTGTATTCTCAATCTACCATCTCCGCGCAGACACATTTTGCCCAATATTTATATGCCACTCTGGATTCCACCTATCATCGCCTTTCTCGCAGGCTCCATTCCCTTTGGGCTACTTATTGCCAAGTCAAAGGGAGTCAACATACGCGAGCATGGGTCCGGCAACATCGGAGCCACCAACGTGCTACGTATCGTTGGCAAGCCCTACGGTATTGCATGCCTCCTTCTTGACCTTCTCAAAGGTCTCATTCCCTCAGTCATCGGAATCAGTCTATTTACCTACTCTGGTGAATCCAACCTCATGACCCTTCATGCGCTTGAGCATTACGCGATCGAGCTAGACCAAACCAAAGCTCAAATTTTACAAATCGTCACCGCTCTTGCTGCAATTCTTGGACACAACTATTCTCCATGGATTGGGTTCAAAGGAGGCAAAGGCATCGCTACCTCAGGTGGTGCGCTCATCGCACTCATGCCCGCAGCCCTTCTTATCTTGATCGCGATCTGGGCCATTCTCTTTTTCACCACAAAATATGTCTCCATCGCCAGCATAGGCTCGGCCATCTGCCTGCCTTTTGTGATGATTTTCGGTTCATGGTATCATGACAAACTGGTGGACGGCACATGGAACAAGCCCTTGTTTGTATTTTGTATCGTCATCGCTTTACTTGCTGTTTGGAGGCACCGATCCAACATCAAATCACTCATGAATGGCAGCGAACATCAATTCTCTAAAAAAACAAAATGATCACACGAGCAGCCATCCTTGGAACTGGATCTTGGGGCACTGCCCTGGCCTGTCTACTAGCCCATAGGTTAGATGAAGTTTGCCTTATCGGCAGAAATCAAAAAACAGTCGATGAGGTCAATCAAAACCATACTAACGGACACTACATCCCAAACCTAAGCCTAGACACGAAGATCACCGCTACTACGGATATAAAGCGCTGCAAAGACTTCCCCCTAGTGCTCTTTGTAGTGCCGACGTCAGCAACCGAAGCGACCGCTAGCCAGCTTGCTTCAATCGGCTTACCTGCCGATACTGTTCTTGTCTCCTGTGCGAAGGGCATCTCACCCGATGGTAAGCGCATGAGCGAAATCATTCATAGGCACCTTCCCGGTAATCCACTGGCTGTATTATCAGGACCAAACCATGCCGAAGAAGTATCCAGAAATCTGGCAACGTGTGCTGTCATTGGAGCCAAAGACAGAGCGCTTCGTGAACAATTACAGGCAGTCTTCACTGCACCTTTCTTCCGCTGCTACACCAGCGACGACATCGCTGGCATTGAACTCGGCGGCGCGATCAAAAACATTTTTAGTATAGCGGCAGGTATTGCAGATGGCATAGGCTTGGGAGACAACGCCATCGCGGCACTAGTTACACGAGGACTTGCAGAAATGACTCGACTCGGTATCGCCTTGGGCGGCCAAATGGAAACCTTCATTGGCCTGTCTGGCGTTGGCGATCTCATGGCGACATGTTATTCCCCCCACTCTCGTAATAATCGTGTAGGCAAAGCATTAGGAAAGGGTGGCAGCCTTGATGATATCATTGCCAACTTGGGCATGGTGGCTGAGGGTGTTCCTAACACCAAGTCCATCCATGATGTAGGGCACAAAACCGGGGTGCGCATCCCACTTATTGATGCTGTTTATCAAATTCTCTATCAACAAAAGTCAGCTGCTGACGCACTACAAGAACTTCTCACTAGAGAAGCAAGGCCTGAGACCGAATAAATAACCTCTTTAGTCAAAACATGGAAAAGGAGCCCATGAAACCTAAATTAATCAGCGAGGGAACATTTCTTGGTCTATATAAGCAAGGCCACTGGGAATACGCAGCCCGAACGAACTGCACAGGTGCCGTAGGCGTCCTACCCATCACTGACAATCACGAGATCATTCTGGTAGAGCAATTTCGCATACCTCACCAAGCCTATGTTATAGAAATTCCTGCGGGACTTGCTGGCGATGAAGCTCATTTCTCTGATGAATCTCTCGCTGAGACAGCTGCTCGTGAGCTACTAGAGGAAACCGGCTACAGCGCAGCTAAAATCACGCCACTCATCACCAGCCCCACCTCCGCGGGTATGACTACGGAAATGGTCAGTTTTTTCGCAGCGACACAACTTACACGCGAGCACAGTGGCGGCGGCACTGAACATGAAGATATCGTTGTTCATCATGTGCCTCTAGCTGAGCTTCATTCATGGCTTCACCTTCAACAAACGAATGGCCGCTTAGTAGACTTAAAAATTCACGCTTGCCTCTACCTTGCCAGCCAACAGGGTCTGGCTTGATCTTTATCGGTTAATAGCTGCATCTA
>CBFHKM010000155.1:0-4524 GCA_965656385.1 Oceaniferula sp. | reverse complement strand
AGTCGCTTGTGGTAGCAAGGAGAAGAAGATGGCAAAAGGCTTTGTATTGCCATTAGGAGATAATGAAAAAGGCAAACAGGCATTTATCGAGCTGAAATGCCACCGTTGTCACACCGTCGCAGGTGAGTTGATGCCTGAGAATGTTGAGCCGTCGATGGCCAAGTTGCATCTTGGGGGTGAGGTATATCGCGTCAAAACATACGGTCAGTTAGTAAGCTCTGTTATACATCCTAATCATAATCTTTCGAAAGATTACTTGGCAGGTATGGACAAGGAACAAAGAGAGGGGGCTCAATCACCAATGCCCTCTATGGTTGGCCAGATGACGGTTCAACAAATGATCGATATTGTATCATTTCTTAACTCTCACTATGTCAAGCTAGAGCCGGAGTATGAAGTGCCCTACTACGGGCCGTAATGATGGCTGGTTAAGACAAGCGCTCAACGGGGCGAGGGTGAAAAACGTGCATGCTTGTTGTGCAGATAGTGTCTGTTTTGAGGGAACCGCTATTTGCTAGACGAGCAGCCTAACGGCAGTGGCTTTGTATTGCGGACATTTCGACATCGGGTCCAAGGCAGGCCCGGTGAGTTGATTGGTGTGTGTTTCTGGGAAATGAAAAGATAGGAAGAGCGTATTGGGCGCTGTTCGAGTGGAGTATTTGATCGGCACGGCAATTTGACCCCAGCGGCTCTGCACGGTGATGATGTCGCCGTCCTTGATTTTCTCGCGTTTCGCATCCTTCGGGTTGATTTCAAGGAAGTCGCGTGAGCTTAGAGAGGACTGCCTCGAGCGGCGCGTCATTGTGCCCACGTTATAATGGTGGAGGGTTCGCCCCGTAATGAGTAGGTATGGATAACCAGAAATATGATGCTCAGAGCTTGGGCTATAATCAATGGTGGTGAGAGCGCCTTTACCTCTGAGAAAGCCAGAACCGTGAACCGTGGCTGTGCCGCTACTCTCATAGGAGGGACATGGCCATTGCAGCCCGTCTTGGTCCAGCCGGGAGTATGAGACCCCGCCAAAAAGGTGGGGTGCGACCTTGGCAATTTCATCCATGACTTCGGAGGGGTTTTGGTAGCTCCACTGTGCACCAGCCAGATTGGCGGCGTCACGAACAACGAGCCAGTCAGGGAGTGACTCACCAGGTGATGCAACGACAGGTTTGACATGTTGAATTCGGCGCTCGCCATTGGTGAAGGTGCCCTCCTGCTCAAGGTAGCTTGCTGCGGGAAGGATGATATCGGCAAAATGGCAGGTTTCTGAAAAGAATATTTCTTGAACGACCAGGAAGTCGAGGGTCTCAAGGGCGGCCCTGACGTGGGACTCATTGGGGTCGCTTTGGGCGATGTCTTCGCCTTGGATCCATAGGCCACGAATGGATCCTGCTGCTGCTGCATCGATCATCTCGGGTATGGTCAGCCCAGGTTCTTCAGGTGGCAGGCTGCCCCATATTTTTTGTAAGCGCTGACGAGCCGTCGGGTCAGCGACTGATTGGTAGCCGGTGAACTGATCTGGCATGCTTCCCATGTCAGCACTGCCTTGGACATTGTTTTGCCCGCGCAATGGCAACATGCCGGATCCAAGTTTGCCTATGCTGCCTGTTAGCATGCCAAGGTTGCAAAGCGTCATTACTGAGGCAGTTCCTTGCTCGAGTTCGGAAAGGCCTAAGCCATGAACAAAGAGCGTGCCTCCTGCTTGGCTGGAGCAGATCAGGGACGCGGCTTTTTTCATGGATTCCAGATCAACCCCTGTTGATTCGACGATTTCGGGTAATGAAATGGTTTCGATGAATCCTTTGAACTCCTCGTAGTTTTCGATTCTTTCTAACAAGTAAGGCTCATCAATATCTCCATTGTCGTGTAAGATCTTTGCGAGGCCGTTGAACAAAGCGACATTGGTTCCTGGTATCAATTGCAAGTGAACATCTGCATACTGAGCGAGTTCAATTTCGCGAGGATCAATGACGATAAGTGGGGTTCCCTTGAGCACCTGTTGCTTGATTCTTGCTCCCACAATAGGGTGGGCTTCAGTGGGGTTAGCTCCAGCGACGAGGATGCATGAGCTGGACTCAATATCTTGATAAGACGATGACGCTGCACCTGTTCCTGTGACAAGCTGCAAGGCCAAGGCTGTTGAGGAGTGGCAGACTCGCGCGCAGCAGTCGACATTGTTACTGAGTAAAATGCTGCGGAAAAATTTCTGTAACAAGTAACAAGCCTCGTTGGTGGAGCGGGATGAGGTGAATGCTCCGACAGAGGATGAACCATGAGTTTTAACCATCTGAGTTAGGGTGCTGGTGATGAGCTTAAGAGCCTCGGGCCAGGTGGCTTCTTTGAAGCTACCATCAGCGGTTTTGATTAAGGGCTGCGTGAGGCGATCTCCTGACTTGAGATAGCTGTGAGAGAAACGCCCTTTGGCACATAAGTGGCCCTTGTTGACGAGAGCATCGTTGACCCCTTCAATACTCAGCACTTGATTGGTGTCTTCGTCCACCGCAACAGCAATTTGGCAACCAACACCGCAATAGCCGCAGGTTGATCTGACTGTCTTTTGATGGGCGCTATGATTAAGTGCATCACGATTGATGATTGCATCGGTAGGGCAAATGTCGGCGCATGCACCACAGGCGACACATGGGCTGTCAGCAAAGGTATCTAGATCTCCAATGGACATTTTTTTCTTGGCGCCTCTGCCCGATACACTGAATACAAATTGTCCCTGGACTTGTTCGCACACGTTGAGACAAAGGCGGCAGTCTACACAGGCAGCAAGGTTGAGGCTCAGATAGGGGTGCGTCTCCTGCGTGGTGGTTGAGCAAGGGGTGATTGTATGCCTGTGATGGTCATAAAGCTCATGAAGTTGTGATCGCAACGTTTCGACTTTTTCAGTGTCGGTACGGATGATCATGCCGGGGTTGATAGCGCTGTGACATGCCGCCATCGGGCGATCTTCACCCTCGCATTCCACGAGACAAATACGGCAACCTCCCTCGGGGTGTAGTTGTTCAGAATGACAGATCGTGGGGATATCGATGCTTGATCTTTTGGCCGCCTCTAAAATGGTTTCACCCGATAGTGGGGTGATAGCCTGCCCGTTAATGAAGGCCTCACTCATGATGATTTAGGGGTGAAGATTTCATCTTGAAAAACATCTAAGTATTGGCTCACAGCTCTTGGTATTTCACGGCCAAAGGCGCATAGACTTGTTTGGCCAATGAGATGCAGGAGGTCATCAAGTTGTTGCTGAGAATTTGCGTGCCAAGGTTCGTTGACAATTTGACAGGATCGTTTTGATCCGAGACTACATGGTTCGCATTTGCCGCAAGATTCATCGGCCATAAATGATAACCAGTGGCGAAGAAGTGCCGCTTTATCGGCACTCTTGGGCAAGGCGATGATGCTGCCGTGACCAAGGTCAAAGCCCCGAGCCTGCATGGCTTCATAACACACGGGTGTGTCCCATTGGTCGGGAGTGATTACACACCCCATGGGACCTCCCAGTAGGATCGCTGCGAGGGGTGACTTACTGCCCCCTGCGGCATCAATGGCAGCCTGTAGAGGTGTCCCAAACTCGACTTCGATAATGCCAGGTCGCACAAAGCCATGATTAAAGCAGAGCGTTTTGGTGCCCGAGCTCGTTGCGGTTCCCATGAGCTTATATGTCTCAGCACTGTGCTCAATAATGAAGGGGGTGTTGCAAAGAGTCTCAATGTTGTCAACAGTAGTGGGTTTGCCAAATAGGCCTGACTCGGTAGGATAGGGTGGCCTAAGCCGGACCTCACCACGTAGTCCTTCAATGGCATTGATCAGCGCTGTTTCTTCGCCACAGACAAAACTGCCTGCGCCCTGAATGACGGTAACCTCACACGAGAAATGATCATTTTTGAGGTGGCCAGCGTCGCGTGCTTCTTTCAGTGCAGCCTCGATAATACGAGCTGCAGTAGGGTATTCGGAACGGATATAGATGACGCCTTTGCTTGCTCCGATTGCGTAAGCTCCAATCAGGAGGCCTTCGATGACGCTGTGAGGATCACGTTCTAATAGAACACGGTCAACATAAGAACCTGCGTCGCCTTCGTTGCCGTTAGCAATAATATAGCGTTGGTTAGAAGCTGTGCTGGCACATGCTTTCCATTTTTTACCGCTTGGAAAAGCAGCGCCTCCACGACCTCGTAGGCCAGAGTTAGTAATAATCTCGATAATTTTTTGCGGGCTTGATTGTAGCGCAAGCTGCAAGCCGGCATAGGATGATGTGGCTGGTTTGGTTGCGTTATTAGCTATGATTCTCCTTGTTGTGACTGGTGTAGGAGCAAGGCATTGGGTAGCCATTTCACCTGTCTCTGCTGTGGTGTGAACCTCATTATCGTGAAGGTAATTATTCTCCTGATAGCAATGCCCGAGACAGGACGCGCAGCCTCCCTGTGTTGTTTTTGTTGCTGTTTTTGTTGCTGCTTCTGTTGTGGCTTCTGTTGTGGCTTCTGTTGTGGCTTCTGTTGTGGCTTCTGTTGTGGCTTCTGTTGTGGC
>CBFHKM010000154.1:0-4529 GCA_965656385.1 Oceaniferula sp. | reverse complement strand
CAGAAGAGGCTCTTTTCCGTGTGATTGAATCAAGCGTAGAAATGGGAGATTGGGCGAAGTGCGAGACTTCATGTCGTAGCTACTTGGATGCCAAATACGCAAAGAGGGCAGCACAGGTTAGTTACTTGTTTGCTGTTACTTTTGATAAACGCAACATGAACGAAGATGCACTGTTTTATTATGGTAAAATCTACAATCGCTACAGGGGATTTATAGTTATTTCAGCGCCCTCGGTTCAGCGGATTCTGGAAATCATGTGGGAGCGTGACATGAAGGCAGGCCAGCAAGTTGCTGAAGGTGATCAAGTAGTAAGGATCGAGATGGATGACCGCAAGGCGTGTTACCAAAATATTGGTCTACCCTATATTAACGGAACTAGGAACATCCGTGAAAAAAATCCAGACATCACAGACGAGGAAAAGGCTTTGTGGGATTCTGTCGCTGCTTTGGTAAAAAAGCATCAAGCCTCTCTGCTAATTAAACCCATGAAGCAGGCGCCTGAAGAAGCGGCAGAGGCAAAGACCCCAGCCCCACCTAACAGGTAAAAAAGACGCTAAGATTCTCCTCCTCATGCCGCAGGCACCCCGACACAGTCAGTGGCCACATTCCATTTAACTTGATGTCATGCTGGTGATCCTTTAGGGATCAAACATGCGTTTCTTCTTCATCATTCTGACCATCCCCACCCTGCTGCTTTGCTCATGTAGCGAGCCCAAGCAAGTCGAAAGTAGCACCTTAGCAGGAAGCCCAGACTCATGGAGCGTGCAGAATGTCACACCGGTGGACACCCAGAAGCTCTTGGCAGAAAACAAGGACGTCCGTGTCTTGGATGTCAGAACCCCTGCCGAATATGCTCAGGGTCACATCGCTGGGGCCGTCAACGTCGATTTCAATGCGGCTGACTTTGCAGATCAAGTTGCCCAGCTGGACAAAAACACCAGCTACATCGTCCACTGCCGCAGCGGCAAGCGCAGCAGCAACTCTCTACCCATCCTTAAGGAGCAGGGATTCACGGCGATCTACCATCTCAACAAGGGCTTCAACGCCTGGAAGGACGCGGACATGCTCACAGCACCCTAACGACAATCAATAACAACAGACCTTCTCCAGCATGATCTCAACCGAGACACACCTCATTCACCACTACCCGTCGAGCAAACTGGCCACCGAGCAAGTCGAGCTCTACCTGACCCACACCGGAGGCCACCTCGCTCCAGTTCATTTCCACCTCAATGGGCGTAGTGTCTCACCCTATGCCATATGCCCTTGGGCCGATGAGGAGATCGCTGATGACATGCCCAATTTGATCAAAGTCCTGCGTGGGGACTTTTTCTGCCTACCCTTTGGCGCCAGTGACAAACTTCCCCATCCACATGGGGCGACCGCCAACAATCAATGGACTCCAGTTTCATCCGAGGACAATAAGCTCGTCATGGAAATCGAGCCTGATGACATCGGCGGCAAGGTCACCAAGGAAATCAGTCTAGTGGATGGGCAACACGCCATCTACCAGAAACACACCATCGCCGGCATCGAGGGCGCCTTCAACTATGGACACCATCCCATCATTGAGTTTCCTGATCATGGCGGACCCTATGCCATACGCACCAGCCCATTCATCCACGGCCAGGTATATCCGGGTGCATTTGAAGACCCAGACAATGGTGGCTTCTGCAGCTTGAAAGAAGGTGCCACCTTTACCTCACTGGAGGAGGTTCCCATGGCGGACGGCTCCACTACCTCACTTGCCCAATACCCAGCACGCGAGGGCTATGAGGACCTCGTGCTATTCTCAGCCAAGCCCCAGGATCTCGCCTGGACAGCGGTCACCCTCGATGGTTATGCCTGGATCGCGCTCAAGAACCCACGGCAATTCCCCAGCACCCTTTTCTGGATTTCCAATGGTGGGCGTCATTATGAGCCCTGGAACCAGCGTCACCTGCGCCGCATCGGCATTGAGGATGTTTGTTCTTATTTCCACGAAGGCGTAGAGTCGTCCCGCGCAAACCAGCTACCGCATGACATTGCTACCACCGCGGAGTTTAGCAAAGACCGCCCCACCGAGCTATGCCACATCCAGATGGTGCACGCCTTGCCTGAGGGCTTCGGCACCGTGGAGAACATCATCCCTGACCCCGAGAGCAAGGGAATCCGGCTTATCGATGAGAATGGGCAGGAAACATTCGCCCCCGTGGACTGCTCCTTTCTTGGCTGCTGATCATCAAGTTCACAAAAAATCCTAATTTTTACTACTCGCGTGAAAAATACGTGACAAAAAATACGTCTCCTTAATACTACGAGGCTTAGGCACTTGTTCAGCTCACAAACATCCGAAATTTTACTACCAAAAATTCAAACTATCACATCATGAAAAAACTCAATATCGGCGTCGTCGGCTACGGCCTCATGGGCAGAACCCACACCAATGCTTACCGCCAGGCACCCAAATTCTTTGATCTGGAATACGAGCCCGTGCTCAAGGCCATCTGCGGCCGTGATGATGCCCGAGGCAAAGCCTTTGCTGAAAACTGGGGCTACGAGAGCAACGAAACCGACTGGCGCAAGCTCATCGAGCGTGATGACATCGACGCCATCGACATTGCCTCACCCAATAACACCCACCACGACATCGCCATCGCCGCCGCCGAGGCAGGCAAGATCGTCTTGTGCGAGAAGCCCCTTGGACGAAACCCCGAGGAAAGCCAGAAAATGGTAGATGCCGTGGAGAAAGCCGGAGTGCCTAACTTCGTCTGGTACAACTACCGTTTTGTTCCCGCCGTCACCATGGCCAAAAACATTGTCGACAGTGGCAAACTCGGCCGCATCTTCCACTACCGCGCCAACTTTCTCCAGGACTGGACCATTGACGCTGAGCTTCCTCAGGGAGGCGAAGGGCTATGGCGCCTCGATGTCGATACCGCTGGCAGTGGTGTCACCGGTGACCTACTCGCTCACTGTATTGACACCGCCATGTGGATCAACGGGCCGATCGAGTCCGTCACCGCCATGACCGAAACTTTCATCAAAGAGCGCATGCACCAAGACACCGGAGAGGTTAAAAAAGTCGGTATTGACGACGCCTGTGCTTTCCTCGCTCGCTTCAAAAATGGCTCTGTCGCCATCTTCGAATCCACTCGTTACGCGCGCGGCCACAAAGCACTCTACAGCTTTGAGATCAATGGCGAGAACGCCTCCATGTCCTGGGACCTGCACGACATGCACCGCCTTGGCTACTATGACTACGCCGATGAAAGCGCCCTCCGCGGCTGGCGCGATATTCACGTCAGCAACAACAGCGGCGACCAACCCTATATGGACAAGTGGTGGATCCCAGGGACCAACATCGGCTACGAGCACAGCTTCACCCACGGGGTCTATGAGTTCCTCAAGAACCCCGCTGCGGATGACGGCAAGAGGCACTACCCAACCTTCGCCGACGCCCTTCAGACCGACAAAGTCTGTGCCGCCGTCCTCAAGTCTGGCAAAGACAAGCAGTGGCACGATGTCTAAACCAACAAATCATCCAACCACCACATTCTAACACAACAACAACTCATGAGCACTTCACAAATCGCCAAAGACGCCCTTGACCAAGGCCAGGGAATCCTTCGCCTCGCACCTAACTGGGTACCCCGTTCCTTCTGTGTCCCCGGCAGACGCATCAGGCTACACCCCGATGATTACTACGCACTCGGTGGCGAGCGCGGCGGCATTGACGAGCGTTGGTTCTCCAGCACCACGCCCGCGGACAATGGCCCGCTGACCGGTGTCAACGAGGGACTCAGCATGGTCGTCTTTAACGACGGCTCCACCACCCACCAGATCACCCTGCGTGATGCCATCGACGAGCTCAAGAGCGACATCATCGGCAATCGCCTCTGGGACGAGCACCAGAAGTGGCCGGTTTACTCCAAGTTCTTTGACAACAAAGGCCCTCTCCCTCACCACGTCCACCACAGTGACGAATACGCCGCTAAGGTCGGCCAGCTCGGCAAGCCTGAGGCCTACTACTTCCCGCCCCAGGTCAATAACTATGGAGCAGACTACCCCTACACCTTCTTCGGTTTTGAGCCTGGCACCACCAAGGACCAGATCCGCGAATGCCTGGTCAACTTCACCAAGGGTGACAACAAGATCACCAGCTACTCCAAGGCCTACCGCCTCGACCCAGGAACCGGCTGGGACGTGCCTCCCGGTATCCTCCACGCACCCGGAAGCCTCTGTACTTTCGAGCCTCAGAAAGCATCCGACGTCTACGCCATGTATCAATCCGTGGTCAACCACCAGGTCGTCCCCACCGAGCTGCTCTGGAAAGACTGCCCTGAGGACAAAATTGGAGACTTTGATTACCTCATCGAGGTCCTTGACTGGGAGGCCAACGTAGACCCGAACTTCGTTGAGAATCACTTCATGGAGCCCAAGTCATGCTTCGGCAGTGCTGAGGAAGTCGAAGAGAACGGCTACGATGAGAAGTGGATTTGTTACCGCAACGAAGCCTACAGTGCCACTGAAGTCACCGTATTACCCGG
>CBFHKM010000153.1:0-4538 GCA_965656385.1 Oceaniferula sp. | reverse complement strand
TTGGCATTCTCCCCGTATGCACGCCTAATTTCATCGATTCGTATCGTTGATGCTCGTATGAAGTTTGCCCACCAGCGATCGTGCTGGTCTCGCTCCACCCTGAGGTCTTCCCACTTCCTAAGTGCTGGCCCGCCACACAATATAACATGGCGCTGAGATACCTGCACCTGACTGGCAGGCAAAGCTGCAGATGCCTGTGGAGCTAATTCAAAAGCCCCAGAGCAAACCAAAAACAGAAGGCTAAACCACAAACCACGCATTAGTTGTTCACGCTAGGCATCGTCTCAAATGATGTCTAGGACAAAGTCCAAAGGGGCATCGCAAGCTCGCCACCGCAACGACGCCCTCCCAAGATCATTCCCAAGCTCATTCCTGAGTCACCTCGGCGTCATTATACTTGCCGATTAGACTCGCCTCTTTCGCCATGCAGTCATTGCCTCGATCACCATCCACGCCTCTAGCAATAGAGCCGATGATCCGATCCCGACCAGCAACCATCTCTCCTGATCGATCCAACTTTGGGTAGATCCAATCGCTTGGCCAAAAATTTGATACCCCATCGCCCATGCGGGCAAAACCAGCATGAAAAAAGCAGGCAAGAGAATAAACCACACCGGCATTCGCTGCCGATGCATCCAAAAGATAATCACCAGAAAAGCCAAGCCTCCTAGCAACTGATTGATCGCTCCAAATAAAGGCCACAAGATCAGCCCACCCGTGCCGGGTGCTTGTCCCTCAGCTGATGGCAGTGAAGCCATCCACCACGCAATTGCTACCGCAAACAAAGTCGCCCCATGCTTATTGACTAACCATGTCAATGGATTTGCACTGAGCAAAATTGGCCGTGGTAGATCCGACAGCTTATTATCAGCATCGTTTTTTGTCGGTCTTATCAAACATGATGCCAACTCTTGAACCACATAGCGCTGCAACCTACAGGCAGTATCAAGAGTAGTTGCAGCAAAAGATGCTACAAAAACACCCATCAATGCAGTGGAGAAAGCGGCTGAAATACCGAGAGCCTTGAGGAAATTAGCGGCGCCATCAACAAAGGCTCCAACCTTCGCTCCCAAACCGCTCATCGTCGCCCAGCCTTCATAACGAGTATTCCAAGCATCCACCCCAAGCAGGGTTCCACCCGAGCCGTCGGAGACCCCGAGCCCAAGCCCCGCGACACAAGCCAGAATAACCAATACCGCCAAAAACCCCTCGGTTAGCATCGAACCATATCCAACAAAGCGGGCATCCGTCTCGCTGCGAAGCTGCTTAGATGAAGTGCCCGATGAGACAAGGCAATGAAAACCAGAAACAGCACCACAGGCAATGGTGATGAAGAGAAAAGGAAAAATCAAAGGTAGATCCTTGAGCTTGATCGATGATTCTACCATGGGCGCTGCTATCTCCAGCGCCGGCCGCACCCCGTCAACAGGCGCTCCATTAAATAGCCCTGCAAAAACAAGACCCACCACGATAAGCCCCAAAGCACTGAGCAACTGCAGTGAATTGATATAATCACGAGGTTGCAGCAAAGACCACACCGGCAACACCGAAGCAATATATGAATAGATCAAGAGCACACTCACCCATTCCATCAAGGCGAGACTTTTTAGATACTCGTTCATCTGACCTAACCAACCAACATCACCGAAGAGCACTGATAAATACATCAACGCCAAGGCACCAAAGGAAGCTATCATGATATTTCCTCCCTTGCGGTGAATGAATAGGCCGATCAAAACCGCAAGTGGTATTTGTATCAAACAAGGTGCAATTGACTGTGGGTATGTTTTAAAGACAGAGGCAATCACCAGACCAAAAATGGCTAAGACGATAGTCAGAGCCATGAACAGAATTAACAAAAAAAGAATCCTTACCCTGGGTGAAATGACACGACCAGCAATGTCACCAACCGTCTGCCCTTTGTTACGCATTGATACTACCAAAGCACCAAAATCATGCACCGCACCGACAAAAACAGACCCAATAAGCACCCACAACAAAGCAGGCAACCATCCCCAAATGACAGCTAAGGCGGGCCCGACAATCGGCCCCGTGCCTGCAATAGAGGTAAAGTGATGACCAAAGACCACCCCTTTAGAAGTCGGCACAAAGTCATTTCCATCCTCAAGTTCGACCGCAGGCACTACCGCCTTTGCACTCAGCTTGAATATCTTACCCCCCAACCACTTTCCATACGTGTTGTAGGCAATTAAATAAAGAACCAAGGATCCCAGTGCGATGCTCAACGTAATCATAAGCGAAAATGTCTACATCCTTCCACCTACATTACAACACCAAAGCCATTACCTAGAAGCCATTACCTAGAAGCCATTACCTAGAAGCCATTACCTAGAAGCCATTACCTAGAAGCCATTACCTAGAAGGCATTAGCTCTAGAACAAAACCTTTGAGGTATTCTGTTTCGGGGATTGCAGGGATCACTGGGTGATCAAGTCTTTGCCCATGACTAGCTACAAGGCGCAAGGTTCGCTTTGCATCTACAGATGCGGTCACGATATTATCTAAAAACATCTGTCGAGACGCGTGATGCGAACAGCAATATGTTGCTAAAACACCATCACGATCCAATAGCTTAATTCCTCTTAGGTGAATCTCTTTGTAACCACGCATTGCGTTATTCAGACTCTTCTTGTTTTTGGTGAACGAAGGCGGATCAAGAATCACCAAGTCATACTGGTCTTCACAGTGCTTCAAGAAATCGAACGCGTTGTGCTGCACCGCATTGATATCAACCCCATTAAGCTCTGCATTGCGTAAGGTCGCCTCAATCGCAGGACCCGATGAATCTACTGCTGTCACGCTCGCAGCTCCAGCCTTGGCACACGCCAGAGCAAAGCCACCCTGATTACAGAAACAGTCCAAAACACGTTTGCCCTTTGCCAGCTTGGCAATCTCGCGGTGTGCATCTAGCTGGTCGAGGTAGAGTCCCGTCTTCTGACCATCTAATAGATCAATCTCAAACTTCACGCCTCCCTCCACGGTAGGTGCTTCGACAACGAACACCCCGGGGTTGTCTCCATATAGAACTGCCACCTCCTCCTCAATCCCCTCGGCTGCCAACATCGGGGAATCATTGCGTAAAATAATCGACTCAGGACTGACTGTTTCCACCAAAGCTTCCACAATCAGCTCACGGCGCTGATACATCGCCAATGTCAATGTCTGTAAAACTAGGTGCCCGCCGTAGCGATCTACAACCACTCCTGGCAATCCATCCGATTCGCTCCACACAAGCCTCGCAAGATTAATATCCACTCCTGATTTTTCACGGAGAGCGATAGCCTGCTCAATCCTGCGCTTAAAAAACTCGCTATCGAGCTGCTGTTTTCTGCGCGAAATTCTTCGTGCTACAATTTGAGATTCAGGATTGTAAATTGCTGTTCCAAGCGGCCGGTCGCGATAATCCTTCAGAGAAATAACATCTCCAGCCACAGGATCACCAAACAATTTACGTATTTCAGAAGCATAAACCCAATCATGGCCGTGAAAAATACGAGCGCGCGGTTTGATAACAATTCCTGGCATGGTGCAGACCTTAAAGCAGGATACGGCTTGAGAAGCAAGCTTCCAGCTTGCAGGCATCAAAATACAGTGGCATGTTCCTTTTCTCTTATCACGATGGCAACATTGCTTTATGGCTGACTTCAGACAACAAGACCCCAACTATGCGATCACCCGAATCGATCTGCCTGATGCGGGAACCCACGGCTTCCAAGTCAGGCTGCAGCGCAGAGGCATCAAATACGGTAAATTCTTCGCTGATCGACTACATGGCCACCCTGAGCAAGCTCTCAGATCAGCCCGAGAGTGGCGCAATGCCCTTCTCGAGAACATAGCCGAACGCGCCAGGGTATGCGAACGTTCACCACGTAACAATTCAGGGGTCGTAGGTGTCTCAAAAATCACCGTAATTGCCAGCAATGGTAACTCATACCACTTTTGGCAAGCCACATGGTCTCCCGCACCAGGCCAAAGACGATGCGTCAAATTCTCCATCAGGCGCTATGGAGACCGCGAGGCATTTCAACTTGCTGTCGAAGCCAGAACCATAGGTATCAGCTCCACTTGACGGCTGCATATTCTTCTTCTGCCAGCGATCACATAAGCCCGAGGTCATCCGTGCACCTTTATCCTTCCCACGTGACGGAGAAACATTCAGTCTGAGCGGGCAATGCATAAGCTCTTTCTCCTCGACGGGATGGCCCTCGTATACCGTGCCCATTTTGCCTTCTTCCGCAACCCCATCATCACCAGCAAAGGGCTCAACACATCAGCTGTGTACGGCTTTGCCAACACGCTACTCGACATCATGGAAAACCATGATGCCAGCCACATCGGGGTAGCATTTGACACCAAAGCACCTACAGAGCGGCACATCATCTACCCTGATTACAAAGCTCAGCGAGAAGCCATGCCCGAAGAGCTGGCAACAGCCATCCCCTATGTCAAAGAGTTGTGTCATGCACTCGGCATCCCCGTATTGGAGCTCGATGGCTATGAGGCTGACGACATCATCG
>CBFHKM010000152.1:3385-4563 GCA_965656385.1 Oceaniferula sp. | reverse complement strand
AGCACTAAGGAAGCCCTTTAATCATAGTGATGCTGAGGCCATCCAAGCTCCTTTGTCATCAGGCCTTTACCACCCTCTAAGACAGCACCTTTTATGAAAGTTGGTATTGTAGACTACGGCAGGGGAAATATTCGCAGTGTTGAGAATGCATTTGTTGCCATTGGCGCCGATACAGTTCTTGTCACATCTCCAGAGCAGATGCTCAACATCACGCACCTAGTCTTACCCGGACAGGGGGAATTTGGGGACTGTGCGGCCAATCTAAAAAACCAAGGTATGTTCGACGCCATTCAGAAATGGACTGCCGAGGACAAACCCTACTTGGGCATATGCGTAGGCTATCAGCTCATTTTTGACTCGAGCGACGAATCGCCCAGTGCTGAAGGACTCTCCATTCTGCCAGGTACAGTAAAGCGATTCCCCGATGTCGGACTCAAAATTCCACACATGGGCTGGAATTCCATCGTGCCCAGCAATCACCAGGACGCGCTATGGCAGGATATGCCCATAGAGCCTTTTTTCTATTTTGTTCATTCTTACTACCCAGAGCCCAGTAACGATCAACATGTCGCCGCTCGTTGCGACTACACACTACCTTTTGCAGCTGCGGTTAGACGTGGCAATCTAATTGCTACACAATTCCACCCCGAGAAGAGCCAGCACAACGGATTGCAACTGTTAAAAAACTTCCTCGCAGTAACAAGCTAAGTTTTGATTCACCCGCGCATCAGAAGAGCCGGGCGGGTCAGTCTGGCGGGAGACACATATCACCCGATCAGTGATTAAATAGATCAATCAACGATCGCCAATCGATCGGCGCCATCCGTATGAACTAATTGGTCGATTACTTCACGCGCTCGATCTTCACCTCTGCGAGTCAATCGATAGAGCTTGTGTGAATGCAAGCCGTCACTTCTTATTTCCATCCATGCTTTCTTCTCGAGAGCATCGACAATTTTAGTGGTATTAGCAGGCTTGCGATCATAGCTGTGCAGCAAAATATTAAGCCTCTTCGTATCCATATGTTCCTCACCCTCCAAGGCTTTGGCAAAACAAGCAATAAGCACACTCTCGCTTCCAGATAGGCGATATTTTAAATCGGCCAAAACCTCGCGAGTGTCTTGCAGAGACTGTGAAGTGTGTTGATCTCCGCCTGCCTCCTCGTCCACAGCCATCAT
>CBFHKM010000152.1:0-3287 GCA_965656385.1 Oceaniferula sp. | reverse complement strand
CGGCCAAAACCTCGCGAGTGTCTTGCAGAGACTGTGAAGTGTGTTGATCTCCGCCTGCCTCCTCGTCCACAGCCATCATAAATGCCTCCTCTGCCTCGCGGGCTTCAAGTGACTTCGTCACATAAGTTTGATACAGGCGCATCTGCTCAATGCTCATTTGATCACTCATTTTTGAGACACCGCTTGCTAACTTTTGCATGATATCAGCTTCAGACATGCGTTTAAGTTAGCAAAACCTCACTTCACTCTCAAGAATTATTCTACTAAGCGTTCAAAAAGCCTAGTTTTGCAGATAATTTCGGCCATCATAATAATTAAGATTGCTTAATTAACTGTCATTTAACCCCTTACATGCATGGTTTCTTTTTTTAATTTCTCAAAAAGTTTCCTATATTAGCATATACAGCTAATTTTTACTCAAATATTAGCATAATGCTTTCTTTGTTATGAAGTCACGTTTCAACGATCACAACCTCGACCTGCATCACGGACCATTGAGTTACCAAAATGAACCCAGTAGCTACCAACGATTAGTCCGTCCATCATCTCAGATGAACACTGGGGTAGCCCCACGCTGGGGTCACGCTGACATCAACAAAGAGGAGTTTCATTCGAAAGGTCATCCTAAAAATGAAATCCCCTTCCTCGAGCTCAATGATTTTTGCCTATCTTGTATCGAGCAACTAGCACTTGCCAAACACCATGACTCAAGAGATGAGATTATAGCCAATCTAGTTTCTAAAAAACTCGCTCGCTACAACGAGCTTAAAGCAAACCTCAACCAACTAATACTGAGCTGCATTGAGCAAGACATGCAGCTGCAATATCGAGTAGAACAATTCAAATTACACGTTATCTCACATGAGCAAGCTATCTCTCGACACCTCATGCAGGTGGGGCAAGATATGGGACTTCCCGAAAAAATCATGGTTAAGTTAGCTAAGTTGGTCATCCAGGTCATGCAAAGATGAGACCGGCACAGTGACCACCCTTAGAAACTAAAAAAAGAGCCCCTGCAATCTTGCAGGGGCTCTTTGTTATTCGTTCTTTTTACGAACGCATTAGAGAGCTTTCATAGAACCCATCGCATCACGAAGAACTTCGCCAATTTCCTCCACAGGATGATTGCGGATAATGAAGTTCACATCCACAAGCGTGCGGTTATCGACTCCATTATCCTCTGGGCACATGCCCTTGCCAATCACATCAGTGTCAACGGTCTTCATAAAGTCCTCAAGTAGAGGCACACAAGCATGAGCGAAAAGATAACAGCCATATTCAGCAGTATCTGAAATAATACGATTCATCTCATAAAGTTTTTTACGGGCAATCGTATTAGCAATAAGTGGCACCTCATGGAGAGACTCGTAGTATGCTGACTCAGGCTCGATACCAGCCTCAACCATTACCTCAAAGGCAAGCTCAACACCTGCGCGAACCATAGCGATCATGAGAATTCCCTTATCGAAATATTCTTGTTCAGTGATTTCACCGACGCCCTCCGTCTTTTCAAACTCAGTTTGGCCAGTCGCCTCACGCCAGCCGAGTAGCTTGGCATCACCATCAGCCCAGTCTTCCATCATTCCACGGGAAAATTCTCCTGAAATAATGTCGTCCATGTGCTTCTCATACAAAGAACGCATGATGACCTTTAACTCCTCAGATAGACGAAATGCCTCAATCTTAGCAGGGTTGGAAAGACGATCCATCATGTTGGTAACACCACCCTGTTTCAGGGCCTCAGTAACGACTTCCCAACCATCTTGCAGAAGCTTTACGGCATAAGCTGGCTCGATACCCTCAGCCTTCATCTTATCATAGCAAAGTAGTGAACCTGCCTGCAGCATACCACAAAGAATAGTCTGCTCGCCCAAGAGGTCAGATTTCACCTCGGCTACAAAAGATGACTCAAGCGCGCCTGCAAGATGCCCACCTTGTGCAAAACACAGTGCCTTGGCAATTTCGATACCGTTTTCATTAGGATCATTTTCCCCATGGCAAGCAATGAGAGTAGGAACACCGAAACCTCGCTTGTATTCCTCACGTACTTCAGATCCAGGAGACTTAGGCGCAACCATGAACACTGTAAGATCTTTGCGGATCTGGATGCCCTCCTCAACGATGTTGAAACCGTGAGCATACGAGAAGCATGCACCTTGTTTCATGTGCGGGATGACGGTCTCAACCACAGCGCTGTGCTGCTTGTCAGGTGTGAGGTTCATCACAATATCGGCACTTGGAAGCATTTCCTCGTAAGTACCCACATTGAACCCGTTCTCGCTGGCATTGATGAATGACTGGCGCTTCTGCTCAATCGCCTCTGCACGCAGCGTGTAGGAAACGTCAAGACCACTGTCGCGCATGTTTAGGCCTTGATTAAGTCCTTGGGCACCACAGCCAACGATGACAATCTTCTTGTCTTTGGCAGCTTCGATACCGTTATCGAATTCTGAGATATCCATGAATCGGCAGGTGCCGAGCTCGTCCAGCTGACGGCGCAGCGGAAGTGAATTAAAATAGTTTTGGCTCATTTGTTTTGGTAGTTTGTTATTAACAATTCTAGTTAATCCCATTTCACTTGTTGCGTAAATTGATTTATACAACACACAGTATTGCATTTTAAGCAATACTGTGGCAGCTTCGTATCGTGAACATTCACGAACTCAAAAACTTCATCGTCCTTGCCGACCTACTGCACTTCGGCAAGGCTAGCCAAGCATGCAACTTGAGCCCCTCCGCACTTACACGCAGTATCCAGCGCACGGAAGATTCAGTCGGACAAGCCCTTTTCCTTCGTGATAACCGCACCGTCAGTCTTACTCCCGCTGGAGAAAAATTCCGAAACTATGCTAATGCCGCTCTTCGTGACTGGGAAACCATGCGCGAGGAGCTTGATGATAAAGATCAAATTTCAGGACTTGTCTCTATTTACGCCTCCGTTACCGCAGTATACAGCCTACTCCCTGACTTATTGGAGTCCTATCGATTGGCTTATCCTAATGTTCACCTCGAACTTCGCACGGGATCTGCTGAAGCCTCCATTCAACAAGTCATTAATGGGGAAATTGACGTCTCTGTTGCCGCACTACCAGACCAACAGCACCCGCGCCTAGAGTTTATGCCCCTTATCAAAACCAACCTCGTCTTCGTCGCTTCAAAAACATCAGAACATTTTAGTAAAAAAAAATCCCCACTGGATCTTTCTCAGGCACCGCTTGTATTACCTCGCACAGGTTTATCTCGCCGAAGGCTCGACGTTTGGCTGAAGCAACACGATATCGAACCCA
>CBFHKM010000151.1:0-4573 GCA_965656385.1 Oceaniferula sp. | reverse complement strand
GACTGGGTTGATGCTGATTTCGATTGATTTACTGGTCGGAGTGTTGCTCTCCAGTGCTGTGGAATGAAGCGGGATCAGAGGGTTGACCTCTGGGAAGTATGCGGCCGCCGTGCCTCTGGGTATGTCATAGGGGATAGCGTAGAAGTTTTCGACTTTTCGCTCGCCGTCTTGCCAGTAGCTGATGATGTCGACAAGAGAAACCGGTGCAATATCACGAGCTTTCATGTCCTTGGGGTTAAGGAAAATGATTCGCCTTCCCATGCCAATACCGCGATAGCGGTCGTTGAGTCCATAGATCGTGGTGTTGTATTGATCATGACTTCGCAGGCTTTGCAGGATAAGTCTGTCTTTGCCGACTTGTATTTGATCCAAATCAGCGGCGCTGAATACGGCTTTGGCTGATGGGGTATTCCAGGTTCTTTGCTTGGCTGAATTGGGGAGATAAAATCCACCAGGCTCTCGTACTCGTCGGTTGAATGCGTTGAAGCCTGGGATGATTCTCTCAATTAAATCACGAATACGGTCGTAGTCGCCGACGAGCCAGCGCCAGTTGATTCTTTCTCGATTGCCCACGGTAGCCTCGGCCAGTCGAGCAATGATATCGGGCTCGCTGAGTAAGTCGGGTGATGAGGGTTTTAGCTTGCCTCGAGACATGTGCACAATGCTCATGGAGTTCTCACAGGTGACAAATTGGTCACCTTCATTCTGAGTGTCGCGTTCGCTGCGGCCCAGGCAGGGAAGAATGAGCCCGGTTTTTCCAGTAACCAAGTGGCTGCGATTGAGCTTGGTGGAAACGTGGCAGGTGAGTGAGCATTTTGACAAAGCTTTGCCAGTAAAATGCGTGTCAGGAGAGGCTTGCAGAAAGTTGCCACCAAGGGCAAAAAACACTCTGGCGTCGCCGTCGTGCATTGCGAGTATTGACTCTACGGTGTCATAACCATGTTTGCGCGGGCAGTTGAGGTCAAACTCTCGGTCTAGTGCGGCGAGGAAGGTTTCAGGCATTTTTTCATAGATGCCCACGGTGCGATCCCCTTGGACGTTACTGTGACCTCTCACTGGGCAAAGCCCAGCACCAGGTCGTCCAATGGCGCCGATGAGGAGATGGATGTTGGTAATCTCACGGATAGTGGCAACCGCGTTGCGGTGCTGGGTAATGCCCATGGCCCAACAAGTGATGAGTTTACGCTCACCACGCAGAATGGTGTCGGCAAGTTGTTGGATCTCTTTTTTGCTAATACCAGAAATACTTGTCAGTGTATCCCAGTTGGAATGTTCACATTGCCGGCGGTAATCCTCGATGCCCTGGGTGTGCTCGTCGATGAAGGAGGTGTCGAAGTTTTTACGTGCGAGGATTTCTTTGCCAAGAGCTCTAAGTAGGGCGAAGTCACCATTTAAGTTTACCTGTAAATATTGTGATGCCAGTGGTGTAGATTTACCCAGCATGCCCGATATTTTTTGTGGGTGGGCAAAGCCGACGAGTCCGGCTTCCTTGAGAGGGTTGATGGCGATGATTTGGGCATCGTTCTCTACGGCTTTCTCGAGAGCAGATAGCATACGTGGATGATTGGTGCCGGGATTCTGGCCTATACAGATAATGGTCTCTGCTTGATAGATGTCATCAAGGGTGACGGTGCCTTTGCCAACACCGACGGATTGCATCATGGCAGTGCCACTCGACTCGTGACACATGTTTGAGCAGTCGGGTAGGTTGTTCGTGCCGAAGGTGCGCACGAAGAGTTGGTATAAAAAAGCGGCTTCGTTACTAGCACGGCCTGAGGTGTAGAAGGTAGCCTGGTCTGGGTGATCGAGGGTATTGAGCTCGTTAGCTATTAATTTGAACGCATCATCCCAAGAGATGGGTTGGTAGTGAGCCTGGCCATCGTGCAAGACCATCGGCTCAGTAATGCGCCCTTGTTGGTCGTGCCAGTAGTCGCTTTGGGCGAGTAATTCATCGATGCTGTGCTTGTGGAAAAAGTCACGACCGATCTGCCTTGTGGTTGCCTCTGAGGCAACAGCCTTGGCCCCATTTTCACAAAACTCAGAAGTTGCCCTGTGATCATCTGGGTCGGGCCAGGCACAGCTAGGACAGTCGAAGCCGTCGGTCTGGTTGAGATCTAATAATGCTTTGGTGCCGCGAACAGGGCCTGCGGTTTTCATCACATGTTTCAGTGCTGATGCAACTGCTGGAGTTCCCCCAGCATGTGACTTGGCGTTTTTTTGCTTTGGAGGATGCTCTTGTGAAGTTGAATCTCTCTCAATAGTCATAGACGTAGCTTAGTGGAAAAAGTAAAAGTGGAGAAGTCATCAGTTTGTTTTTTATGATGATTGCTGATGTTTATGGATGTGGCGCTGGTTTTTTAACTTTGAAATTTGTGTAGCTTCGTGTTTTTTAAGGGATATGGCGAAAGCAGTTATTTACCATAATCCACACTGAGGTTCATCTAAAAATGCCTTGGCGGTCGCTGAGGATCTGGGAGTTGATCATGAAGTGATTCTTTACATCAAGAATCCACCTGGTCGTGAGGATTTAGAAAAAATCATCGAGGTGTTGGAAGATCCCGTTGAGGATCTGGTTAGAAAGGACTCTAAGTTCAAGAAGCTTGAGCTGGTGCCCGGTGACTATGTCGGCAATCCAGAGGCGGTAATCGAGATTCTGCTCAAGCACAAACAGCTATTGCAGCGTCCGGTTGTGGTTTGTCCCAGTAAGGCGATCGTAGGTCGGCCGAAGCAGAGGATCATCGATTTGCTCAGTGCTGAGGCATGATGTTATAGACTCTAATTTTATATCCCTCTATCGCCCATGCCGTCCCGAGGCCGTCATCAAAGTTCATCGAAGGAGTGCCTACGTGCGATGAACAAAATTGAGGCGCTACCCGGCGTGGTGGGAGTGATTATTGGCAGATCTTATGGGGGGAAGTCACTCGGTAAAAGTGGTAAAACGGGTCAGGTGAGGGTGCAGCGTGAGGTCTCCGGTGGATTGAAGGCGGTGACACAAAGCTCTAAGGGCTTGCAGGAATTGTTCATCCGCACTGAGGAGGGGGCAGCGCAGGACGTCTGGCGCGGAATCGAGCAACTGGACGCCTAGCTACTCATGTGGGTGGATGGCTAACTCGCCACCGGTGCGTCGATCCACTTATCGTGCTCACGGATGAGGTCGATGAGCCGCTCGACAGCCTCTGCCTCGGGGATGTTGAATTTGACGGCTTGCTTGCCGACGTAGAGGTTGATTTTTCCGGGTGCGCCGCCGACGTAGCCGAAGTCGGCGTCTGCCATTTCGCCGGGGCCATTGACGATGCAACCCATGATGGCGATGCGTACGCCCTTGAGGTGGCCGGTGGCCGCGCGGATTTTTTGAGTCGTGTCCTGGAGGTTGAAAAGGGTTCGTCCACAGGATGGGCAGGCGACGTAATCGGTTTTGAAGATGCGTGAGCCTGCAGCTTGAAGAACATTGTAGGCCAGGCGTAGGGATTGTCCTGGGGCTTGCTCTCCTTGAATGAGAATGGCATCTCCAATGCCATCACAAAGAAGTGAGCCGATGTTTCGGGATGCCACTAACAAAGTGTCGAGAAAGTCTTTATTCGGCTCATCGCTGGGCTCTAGTGTGTCCTTGAGCAATATAGGATGATGAGCAGATAGCTTGGAGGCAAGTAGGCGGAAAGCATGGATGACAGCAGCGCCATTGGTTTCTGGATGGCAGCCGTTTTTGACAGTGACGAGTTGGGGCTCTTGGATCGCATTGATTTCCTGAATGGATGCTGTGTCCCAGGGGTCTAGCTCAATAAGCTTGGCGTCCTCTGCAACGACCTCAGGGGTGAAGTCTCCGAGTTTGTCTATCTTGTGCGCGAGAGCGTCCCATTTTTGACGTGAGGTGAATACGCGAATGGTGTTGCTAGCGCCAAGTTTGTGGCCATGCACTTCTAGCTCTTGGCTGTGGCGGCGCTCATACGAGAAAGGATCATAGGAGAGTGTGCCTCGCTGCGCACCCGAGGGGTCGTTGCTGAGGTGTGAGTTCTGGATGCTGGCCACCAGTGCCTGGGCAACCGGAATCTCGTGCACGGCATCCTCTGTGAGCGAGACGCGTATGGTGTCACCTACGCCATCGGCGAGTAAGGAGCCAATGCCAATGGCGGACTTGATGCGGCCGTCTTCACCATCGCCAGCCTCAGTAACTCCGAGGTGGATGGGGTAGTTCCAGTCGGGCCCTTCTTGGTCAAGGCGTGCGACCAGTAGGCGGTAAGCTTCGATCATGACCTTCGGGTTAGAGGCTTTCATGGAGAAGCAGAAGCTGTGGTAGTCGTGGTCGCGGGCGATGCGGGCGAACTCTAGGGCACTCTCGACCATACCGAGGGGGGTGTCGCCATAGCGATTCATGATTCGGTCTGAAAGTGAGCCATGATTAGTGCCGATGCGCATTGCACGGCCAAGGTCTTTGCAGAGCTCGACGAGTGGGGCGAAGTCTTCACGAATACGCTCTAGCTCATCTGCATACTGTTCGTCGGAATATTCGCGGATTTCGAATTTTTTCTTGTCGGCATAGTTGCCCGGATTGACGCGGATTTTTTCTACCCATTTA
>CBFHKM010000150.1:4345-4639 GCA_965656385.1 Oceaniferula sp. | reverse complement strand
TCATCGTCCTTCAATTTCGTTTCAAGCATCTGCTCAGCCCGTGCCGCGAAGCAGATTCCGGGCAACATTATATCGGGTTATTCGTCTATTTTCCTGTGGGCTTGATACCGGCCCCGGATTGAATACGGCCATGGTAAAACACCCCGATGACCCGGGTCATATTCCCTTTTAAGCCGGGAAAGTTGCCACCGGGGTTGCCGTCTCTGTCCATCATGTTGGCGGTGATGACATATCTACCCAGGTCCGGGATGTAGGCAATGTCCGGGTCTTGGATGCGGTGGTTGTCCCAGTCAT
>CBFHKM010000150.1:0-4335 GCA_965656385.1 Oceaniferula sp. | reverse complement strand
CTTGGATTCCCGGTCGCAGTAGATGTAATACTCTCCTCCGATCTTTTCGATGGTGGCATCTCCCACGCCGTACTTGTGCCCGCCATCGGGGTTGGGATCAACAGCCTTGGCGTTGACCAATTTCCAGTCCCCTAATCCGGTGGTGGAGGTGAAGTGGGCCAGGCTGGTGCCATCCGGCCCATGCGGGAAATTGCCATGCTCTCCGAACATGTGGAAGACCCCGTCTTCGTAGTAGATGCCGATGTCATCGCACTGCTTGAAGGGAAAGGTGCCCGCGGCTTTCCATTTCCCGCTGGCTTGCTCCAGGGGCCCTGAATAGGTGTAAACAATTCCTTCCTCGTAGAGATAGTAGGTGCCGTCTACCTTCACTCCATCATCGTACTCGTAGTGTTTGCCAATGATGTATTGGTCAGAAACGAGTTCCCAGTCCGCACTACTCCAGGAGAACTTCTTGGCCCGCCAGAGGTGAGCGGCTTCAGGCGTGTGGCTGATGATCAGGTGATAGGGGTATTCCAGCTCCGGATCGACGAAGAGAACTGAGTCATGGTTGTTGCCATGGGTGGTGGTGAAGACGGGGTTATTGACCGGGCGCTTCCAATCCAGAGGGTCGAAGCTGCTTGTCTGTTTTTTTGCCGCGGCCTCACTAGCCTCAAACGATTTGTGTCCGGTTGAGCTTCGCCCCAGAATTTCGTGACGCTGCTGCGGGATCTGCGCCCGGTGTTTTTGGATAAGCTCTGCGTATTCGGGGTTATTGATCACATTGTTCCACTCGTGCGTGTCTTTGGTGCGGTCATAGAACTCTTCCGAGCCGTCATTGTAATGGATGTAGCGGGAGTGCTCGGAAACGATGGCATAGTTGCCCGGCCCGAAGCTAGTGCGTGCCATGTGCGGCCAATTTGCCTGTGGATTTTTTAGAAGTGGCACCAGTGAGTTCCCCTCGAGTTTAGCGTCGGAGTTTAATCCGGTCAGCTCCAGTAGGGTGGGGTAGATATCGAGTAATTGGGTGGGCTTTGAGCACACCTTGCCTTTAGCAATCCCCGGTCCGACAATGATCATTGGGGTGCGGGTGCTATCTTCCCACAAGCTGCGCTTGGCAAAGCGCTCTTTCTCGCCCTGGTGAAAACCGTGGTCAGTGTAGAGGACAATGTAGGTGTTGTCTTTGTGCGGGCTGTTGTCCAATGCATCGAGCAGTTTACCTACCTGATGGTCGGTGAAGCTGATACAGGCAAGATAGGACTGAACCAGCGGTTTCCATTGATGATTCTTTGTAACCCACTCCATGGTCGGCGCCACATGCTTGAGCCGGGTAATGTTGACTCCGTATTCTGAAATATCCTCTAAATCGTTTTCTATCACCTGAGGTAATTGCAATGTCTCAAGGGGATAGCGATCGAACCACTTCTGCGGTGCAAATTGTGGAACGTGCGGAGTGTAAAAACCCGTCGCCAGAAACAGCGGCTTATCATGTTGTTTCTCCAATTGCTCTACGCCCCAAGCGGCAATCTTGTGATCCGTCATCAGCTCATCTTTTTCTGGGAACACTCCCCAGTCCCATATTCTCTTCTCGGGAAAAGGACCGATTTTCTCTTTTGGCAGTGGCCCGAATCCACCGAATGAGCCCGCATAATTGGGCATGTGGTTTTTGTTCTGATTGCCATGAAAGAGCTTGCCGGCACCTGTGACGTGATAGCCTTCTTCTTGAAAACGCTTCGGCAACAAGGTGTTTTTCTTGGCAACGGGAGAGGCTGAGAGATCTGGCGTCAGAAAGTAAACCCCCGACGTGCTCGGATAGAGCGAGGTCATCATGCTCGCCCGCGAGGGGTTACACACCGGCGCTTGGCAGTGCGCATTGCTGAAGAGCACTCCTCGCGCGGCGAGCCGATCCATATGTGGCGTCTTCGCCTGCGGGTGCCCATCCATGCAGCCGATCCAGTCGTTCAGGTCATCGATGGCGATGAGCAGGACATTGGGTTTGGCTGTGTCAGCTGCCTTGCTAGCCGCCTCTCCAGCGAAGGCAGTCGTGCTGAGGCAGGCAAGGATGAGAGCTAGTTGTCGTTTGTTCATACTCGTAAAAATCTATTACGAGTTCAGCCGAATAAAACTGGCGGGTCAAGTTCGGTTATTTGCTCGATACAAAAAACCCCGCTGTGGATCACAGCAGGGTTTTGAAAGTTGAAGTTGGCTGCTTCGCAGCAGTTCGAGTTGAGAGCTCGAGTTGCTAGTTGAGGCCACTTCGCGGCTATCAGCTGCGCTTGCGGCGCAGCATCAGTGCGAGACCGCCAAGGCCGAGAAGCGCGGCGGATGATGGCTCGGGGATGACCTGAGTGAGTGTCAGATCGTCCCAACTCCCTGTGACTTGGTTGCTCCCCGAGATAAAAATGGAGCCGAAATCCACGTCAGAAGTGTAGGTGTAAGAACCGAACTCACCCGCAACGCTGTCGCTGAACGTGACGGTGCCGAAATTGGAGGTTCCGTTGTAACCGCCGGACGATGTGAGGTCGAGGGACACGGTCAGCGTACGTGATCCGGAATAAATCACGTCATCGGCCGCGACTTCATTTGTGAGGGCCGAGCCGCCAAACATATCGATGTCACCGCCTACTCTGTAAATCATCGTGCCGATTCCACTGCCAGTAGCGCTGGACGTGACAGCGAGAGTATTTGCAGTGTTGAAACCCAGTGACATCCAATCTCCAGTACCGGAATTTGTCACTGTTACCTCAGACATGGTAGCGGTGAGCTCGAATGTGCCGTCATAGGAGCCTTTGGCATCGTTGATGTAGGAACCGAGGTTGAGATGGCCGCCTCGCTGATTAGTAGCTGGGGCGAAGTATACACCGTCATCTGTGAAATATGAGGAGGACGTCCAGGTGTCCGAGCCGCCCGCAGTGGAGATAGCGGAGTCAAAGGTCTCGGCGGTAGTCCCGCTGAGTGCGGCGCCTGTGCCATCGAACTTTTCATCCACGACAATGATCGAGGTTGCGGAAGCGAACTGGGCGCTGGTGAGAGCGACAGCGACGAATGTGGCATACGTAGGTATGCGACTCTGTTTGAATATGTTTAATTTCATATTATTTTGGTGGTTTTTCATAATTATTGCTAGAGATTTGTTTTTTTTAGGTGGATGATCGAAGGGGCTTATCATGGGGTGATGAGGGAGTTTGTTCATCAAAGTTGCCTGATTGGTCCGAAAATATAGGCAAGTAATACATTTTTGTCTTGTGGTTTTGGCGCATGTTTTGGAGGATTTGCGACATACCTTAACCTCCTTGCTTTTAAGGAATTGGTGTTACTTGTCTCTGGTGAAGAGGATGGATTTGTGGGATCTTGGCGGCGTGGTGGGTTATCACTGATTTCGATAGGCTTTCGGAGACTTGCCAATTTCCCGTGTGAATACATTGGTGAAGTAGCTGTGGTCGCAAAAGCCGCAGTCGTGGGCAACCTGGGTAATGGTGTCATTTTGATGATTCCTCAGCTGGAGGCAGGCCCGGTAAAGCCGATATTTAGTCACATATTTCAGAGGGGTGATGTGGAATAGCTTCTTGAACTGCCGCTCGAACTGGCTTCTGGAAAGATAGGCTTTGGCAGCCAATTCATCGACGGTGATCCGCTGGGCATAGGAGTGGTGGATGAAATTCATGACCTCTTCGAATTGGTGATAGTGTTGTGGCATCGGACCGCTATCGCTGCAGTTGCGCAGGGTTCCTGCAAGGCCGATGACCTCACCCTGATGATCAAACAAAGGAATTTTAGTGCAAAGATACCATAGAAGCAGACCCTCGCTACTCGGGACGAGCTGAATCTTATCTATCAGGGGTTGGTGGGACTTCATGACCTGCTGGTCCTCGTCCATATATTGTTGGCCGATGCTGGGTTCAAAGACTTCAAGGTCGGTCTTGCCGATAATTTCCGATTCATGTGTGAGGCCACACTGGTGGAGAAAAGCTGGGTTCGCCCTGACAAATTGGCCTGTGCTGTTCTTCATGAACAGCTGGACATCCGGCATAAGCTCAAAGAGCTCCGGTGACGCGGACTGGTCGTCTAGTGTTTTGAAAAACTGGTTCTGTAGGACTTCAGGGTTCATCATCATGGTAGAACGTAAAAATAAGAAGCGTTGATAGACGCTGCTACTATTTCTACGATCTCGTTCGTTCGCTTAGCTTCATTTTCTGTGGATGCTCTGTGTTTTTTATGAAGTTTTTACCAAATGGGTAATTATCACATTAACATCTTAGCTGTTGGACATCATGGTATTATAGAACAATAGCTTGTATTTTTTGAATATAATCGGCAAATGGGATGCTATTCGAATGATCGTGTGCACCTATGCAGAAC
>CBFHKM010000149.1:1837-4697 GCA_965656385.1 Oceaniferula sp. | reverse complement strand
TTTGCGGGATTAGCATGACCGCTGACATTGAGAATAGTGAGCTGTTCTCCTGTGAGGATATTTTCTTTTTGCCCGTGTTTTGATTCTTCGGGGTAAATAATTCGGATGTCATTGAATTTTTTTATAGCAGCAACATGGTCATGATGATGGTGGGTAATGTAGAGAGTATCCAATGTTAATTGATTTCCCTCTATATAATCGATGAGAGGAGATGCATCTGTGCCTGTATCGAAGACTACGGCATGTTTGCCTTTGGCGATAATGTATGCATTCACACCCACGTGTCCAAATGCAGAGACTATTCTGATGAGTCCATTTGGAGCGCTGATTCTAGGTTGGTAGCAAGCAATGTTTAGAAGAGCTGTAGGGGATAGCTTGAGAGCGTGCGACAGTGATCTTATTATGTGATCGTCACAGCGAGCTTGGAGGGCTGCGTGGACATCATTTTCTGAGATCTTCGCTTTGCTTGCAAGTTGTTCGGGTGATAGACCCAGACCATACATAGCTTTGGCGATGATGTCAGAGGCATCATCTTCGAGAGGTATATTTGTTGGGGTCATTGGTGGTTGTTCTATGATCGGAAGTTGGGGTATAGTATCTCTAATGATTGACGTTGTTTGCGCCATTATTAGCGATCAAAATAAGAGGTTGCTGGTTTGCAAGCGCCCTATGGGTAAACCTCTGGCTGGTTGCTGGGAATTTCCGGGTGGTAAGGTAGAAGTGGGGGAAGATTTTAGATTAGCAATCAAGCGTGAGATCATAGAAGAGCTAGCTTGCGAGATTGATGTTTGTATGGCTTTGCCCGAAGTAGAGCATCACTATCCTGAGTATTCAATACGGTTGTGGCCGTTCATATGTAGCCTGAATCGAGGACGACCGAGAGCCCTTGAACATGCTGAACTTCGCTGGGTGAAATTAAACCAATGCGACAGTTTAAAATGGGCCCCGGCTGATATTCCCATTTGGAAAGCTTTGAGCCTCGCTGGGCAAGATGGTTTTGATGACTAATCAATTTCTGGTGCCAATTTCTAGCGGCCTTGCGCCAGTCTTTGCGCAAGAAACTCAGGGAGTCCTGCCGCTATGATTTTTGCCTGCGTCGTCTGAATGTCATATTCAATACGGCGAAAGTGAACTGTCTTTCGGTCGGTGTCGTAAATACAATAAGAGGCACGCCAGTCACCGTCACGTGGTTGACCAACAGCACCTGTATTAAGAAAATATTTTGATCCAGCTTCGATCACAATAGATTCAGCGGGAACTTCATGAACACGGTTGTCACTGACAAAAATACGTGGAACGTGTGTGTGGCCGTAAAAACAAACGGGGGTCACTTGATATGAAAAACTTGCCATCGCATCGAATTTGTTAGTTACATAATTCCATGATGTAGGTTGATCGAGTGTAGAGTGAACAACGGTGAAATCTTGAATCTGCCTAACTAGTCTTAGGCGCGAGAGCCACATGCGTTGATCTGGGCTGAGTTGCTCACGTGTCCAGCGTATTGCTTCAGCAGCATTTGAGTTCATCATATCCAGAGAGCTATCACTACCACTATCCTGATCGTGGTTTCCTTTAACCACAGGGCACACTAAGGATTGTATTTTTTCAACACAGGCTACCGGGTCGGCATTGTAACCTACGATGTCCCCAAGACAGATATAGCTGTCACAACTTTGAGCTGCAGAATCAGCTAAAACAGCCTCTAAGGCTTCTAGGTTGGCGTGGATGTCACTGAACAATGCGATTCTCATGTTTTAGATTTATTTTTAAAGGTAAGATCTGATCAACACTCTGTAAATTTATAGTAGCTATACTTAAATCTAATACTTGCTGCTTTGGACTTAAATTTGGTTGAAAATTAAAGTTTGAAGAGCGCTTTTGTTTCGAGCTGTTGAATTTTCAACTCAACGCCATTCATTGGGTAGCCTTGTTTCTTGTGTTTGATGTAATTTTTTAGCCAGGACAGTTGCTGCTCGCTATCGGGGAAGAGCTCATCATCAGAAATTCGTTCTTTTTGCGGTATGTTCAAGGCGTTTTGTAATGCAAATAGTGTGCAGGATAGTTTAGGGAGCTGGTTGTCGGTGGTTGCGTTAAAAAGTTGGCATCCATAGCGGTAAGTTTCCTCCTGGATGGTGCTCAGGCGTGTCATCGCATAATATTTAAATCGTTGTATTTGAGTATACTTAGACTCGGGCAGGCTCTTGCATTTAAGTGTATTGTCGAAGTGCTTAATGGCTCTCTCTAGATCAGGGAGTTTGTGGTAATCACTCCAAATACGTGATAGGCTGCGGTGTAATTTCCAACTTTCTGGGTTGTAAATGATACCCAACTCGAGAACGGAAGAACCCTTCTCGAGATAACGTTTTTGCATAGACCTTCTCCTGTAAGGGCTGAGCTCTTCTTTTTCCTTATAGTAACTGGATGCATTGGTATGCAGCTGCCATGCTCCTGTCTCCCAGTAGTATGTGGTTTGAGGCTGGAGTGTGGTAGCCACTTCATAAGCTTCTTCAACTTTGAGCCAGTCAAGATTTTCAAAATGAAGAAAAGCTCTGAAGTTCCATATTGCTGCGACGAGCGATCGTAGGCCGCCAAGGGCAACAGCCGCACCGGTTTGGCCGAGTTGCAGACTAGTACCTTCTCGGAGAGGTGGCTGGATTAACTTAAGATCGATCATATCGCGACTGAGTCGATCCTCATGCTGATATTTGGCAAAGCCAAAGATCATAAGGACGACAAAAATGACGATAATTTGAACGAAAGTCCGCATTTAGAATTCTTTTTTTCTGAAGGTGAACCATGCCAACACACTATAAATACCTGAATAAAAGAGTGTTAAGATAGCGAGCCGTGTGAAAATTCC
>CBFHKM010000149.1:0-1737 GCA_965656385.1 Oceaniferula sp. | reverse complement strand
TGGGGCACTTTCTTGCCCTCGATCGTGGAATCAATAATGTTGTATAACTGGAAGTCAGGGAAGATAAGGGCAATACCCTGAGTCATGAGCTTGACCTCTTTCGAGACTCCGCCACTTTGGCTGTGTAGCCAGTAGTTGCGTGCATCTTCTGTAAAGTGACCCATGAAATAAATCACAACCGCAATTACGATGGTGAACAAGGTGGAGCTCGAAAACGTTGAGATGAGCAGAGCTAATGATGCCATGACCATAGCCTTGAAGAGAATGGCTCCAATGCCAGCTTGAAGAGTCCATGTTACTCCTTGCTGTGCCACTGCAGACAAACGTAATTCGAGGTGCTCAGCTGACCAGCCGTGTGCTTCTGCCTTCGCCATTTCAACAAGTAAGAGTTCTTCAGTTTTGAAATGCAAAATGGTTGAAAGTAGCCCGTTCATCAAGAGGAGAGACACCGTCACAAGAATTAAAACGCCGGCTAGCTTCCCAATAAGATAGTCTAATCTCGGTACGGGTTTACTGAGAATCGTATAAAGAGTCCTGTCCTCAAGGTCCTTGGGAATGAGCAATGCCGTAGCGGCGATGGCAAACAATATAGAGAACATTGCCATTGCACCCATTGCAGTGCTCTTCAAGACGATAAGTTCTTGTTCTGCGCTGTCCTCGGTGGTTCTGCTCCATGGCATCTCAAAGAAGCTAGCTGCAAGCATTAATACGGCGAAGACGCCCAAGAAGTAGAAGACCTTCATGCGCACCAAGTGTGTGAAGGTGTGGCTTGCAATCACGAAAATGCGAGCCGGTGAGAAAAAAGCATTTCTACGCACGGTCTCCTCCTTTCTGGTCTGCAGTCATTGTTGTTGCGTTGGATTTTTTAGCTTCATCGAGGAATAGTCTTTCGAGTGTTGTCCGAGGTTTGCCCATACTTATAAAATCGGCATTTTCAGAATCAGCAATCACAGCCTTGATTCGTGCAAGTGTGCGTGGACCCGCATCTTTAATTAATATTTCGGTTTGATCTTCAATAGCAATAAGATCTTCTAGCGGCCCAGCTTTGACAATTTTCCCGTTAAAAATAATGCCTACGTGATCGCAAACTTCTTGAACTTGTTCGAGCAGGTGGGAGCAGAGAAAGACGGTTACGCCCTTATCCTTGAGCTGAACAATAAGGTCTCTGATCTCACGAGAGCCAACGGGGTCAACGCCAGCAGTGGGTTCATCAAGGATGATTAAGCGAGGTTCGTGAATGAGTGCCTGTGCGAGGCCGATTCTTTGAAGCATGCCTTTGGAATACCCACCAACTCTGCGCTTGCGCGCATCCTGAAGAGATACCATTTCCAGCATCTTATCTACATGGTTATTGAGAGCCTTGCCTCGCATACCGCAGAGCTTTGCATAAAAGCGTAAAGTCTCCTCGCCACTGAGGTGTTTGTAAAAATAAGGGTTTTCAGGTAAGAATCCGATCTCTTGTCTGGAGTCTGTCTTAAGCGAATTTTTCCCGAAAACGTAACAACTTCCAGCGGTGGGTCTGAGCAGCCCAAGCAGGGCTTTCATCGTTGTTGACTTGCCAGATCCGTTAGGACCGATCAGTCCATAGACTTCACCGGGCATGATTGTCAGTGATACGTCATCAACAGCTCGTATTTTTGTTTTTCGGAAAGGAGAAGGGAACTCCTTGACCAAGTGGTTGATTTGAACGGCGGGTATATCTTCCATGATTATTACAAACTCAATTTAGACAGAACT
>CBFHKM010000148.1:0-4716 GCA_965656385.1 Oceaniferula sp. | reverse complement strand
ACTAACAATGCTGTCTTTCTTGGCGTGAAACTGGGCGGAGGTGGCGACAACGAGAAACGAGGTGGCCATGATGAAGGGGACAAAGAGTCCGAGTGCTAGATCAAAGCGGGAGAGCTCGCGGTGCCGTTTGCTCCAGCCACGCTTGAGTAAGGTGTAGGGCAGGAGGAAGGTCATGTTGATCCCTACCGCAGAGCCAAAGGCACCGATGATGATGTTGCGCTGGCTGTCGGCGATATACTTGGTCCAGAAGGCGGCATTGTCTCCGGTGGCGGCAATGGCATCACTGTAGCTGGCAGTGGGTTTGAATAGGGCAGAGAAATCAGGGACAAGTCCGCTAAAGAATGAGCCCCATGCAATACTTCCATTAGCAGCTAGTACTACGACAACTGCCATGAAGGCAAGCACGACAATGGCGACGAGTCCTTTAAGAATATGCTCGATGATCTTGGATGCCTTGCCGCCCCCAAGGGACATCCACAGCAGGCTGAGACTGAACACGGTGAAGATACCGGTGAGCGTGTAGGTCTGTGCGGTGCCGCTGTTGAAGAATCCCAGATTATTCTGCACCGCATCTGTTCCCAGACCGTATTGAGCAGAGCAATAAACGACATCAGCAATGATGGTGGCGATCAACCAAGCCCAAGCAAGTACGGGAGAGATGTGTTTTTTGGCCGCCACAAAGGGACGCTCCTTGGAAGACAAGGTGACGTGGGAAATGGCGGAGAGCATGATGATGCCACAGAGCATGGCAAGTGGTTGTAGCCACATGAACTCATAACCACCGATAACGCCAAGGTAGAGTGCTCCTACCAGCGAGCCGCCACCAAGGGTAACCGCTGCTTGGATCCAGCCGGGACCACTGAGCTTGGTGTAGATACCTAGTTTCTTGAGGAAGGGCGCATTCTGGGCAGTAATGATGGGATCAGACATTTTTAATTAGGAATGAGGAATTTTGATGCGCCTCCGGCGGAGTGAGTGGTGAGCTTTAGTGCAGACGGTTAGCGGTGTAGTAAAAGTTCTCGTTGTGGAGCTTGCTGCCGTCTTTGGCTTTTAGGTTCTTGATGGCGATGTGATAAACCTTACCGGCTTGCAGGGACTCAAGGTCGATGGTGAAGGTCTTAGCTCCCGAGTTTGTGGTCTTGGTGACGGGGATGTTTTTTTTGTCGAGTTTGCCGCCTCCATACCGGTGAGAATCTTGGTAATGGAAGGAGTTGATGCTGATCTCTGCCTTATCGAGATTGGCCACAGGTAATGTAGTGGTGAGCTCGAAGCCGGTTTTGGTCAGCTTGAGCTTGTCGACATCGAAAGGTGTCTTGCCGCCGAAGCTGAGCCGCTGAATCCCCTCTGAGGGCTTGCCCCAGCCGCGGACCGTTTGGCCAACGTAGAGTTGTTTGCCATCGGGTGACCATTCAAGGCGGTTGTTGCCTGTCCTGAGGCCCGAGCCATTGATGAAGTGGGTGCAGCTTCCCTGTAGTTTGCCTCCGACTTCGTCGAGCATGATGCGGGTAATACGAGTATCGTTGTTATCCGCGATGATGAGCTGGCCCGGGAAGACGCCAAAGGCAGCAGGGATTTCCGCGGGTTCGGCACAGGAGCGATTCATTTCCGCGTAAGGCATGAGAACCGTGGCGTGGGTGCGCATCTGATCGAGTTTTTTCTGAGGGGTGTGGAGGGGGTCCTTACCCTTGGGGGAATTCTTGTCCCAGACCAGGGAGGAAGGGTGGCCGTAAAAGTTTCCTTTCTCGACGAGGTAGAGGGGTGAGGTGGCGCGAAAGTCTCCTTGGTTGTCACCGCACCAGAGACGTCCCTTGGAGTCTCTGAGAATACCGTTATGCATCCGGAAACCACTTGCAAAGGGAGTCAGCTTGCCGTCTTTGAAATGCATTACCCAGCCTTTCCACTGCACGGCCGAGTAGTTGCGGCCTCGGCGGCCGATTTTGGAATACTTGCCGTGGGTTTTCCAGAAGGTGGGGCCGTTGTGGGATGCCGTACCTGCAGCAATGTAGTAACCACCGTCACCGTCCGAGCAGAGTCCATTGGTCTCGTGGTAGTTGCCACTGAGGCCGATCTCGTTGTTGAGGTTGTTGTAGGTATCGGCACTGCCGTCACCATCGGTGTCGATAGCTTCGGTGAGTTCTGCCATTTGGCTGACGACGATATGGCCAGGCGCGGGAGCTTCTATGCCGAGGCCGTTGTGGAAGCCGCTGGCGAAGAGGTTCCATTCGAATGCATTCGGGTCGGCAGTGGGTGTCGCGACAAAGATATCATTGCGGCGGGTGGCGACATAGAGCTTACCGTCCTGATCAAAAGTGAGGCCTCCAATTTCGGGTGGAGTGCCCTCGGGTAGAGGGATGGTTTCGACTTTAAGATAGGCGTGCGTGGGAATGGTGGTGATGCCCAGCAGGGCCACTAACAGAATGGTAAGGTAGGGCTTCATGATTGGATTGGTTTCAGAGTGAGTCATGGGAGAATTAGTCGTGAATTTTTGAGAATGTTTTGATGTAGAGAATGAGGGAGTTGATTTCGTCAGCAGACATCGGGAATTTGGGCATGAAGTTAGGTTGATAGCCGGGCGCGATTTTTGCGTTCGGGTTGGCGATGGATTCATAGAGGTAGCTGTCATCGGCGGTGATTTCTTGGTCACCGAACATGCGCTTGCTGCCGAAGAGATCCTTGATGGTAGGGCCGTGGTTTTTACCGCCATCAATGGAGTGGCAAGTTGCGCAGGAGTAGGTAGTGAAAAGATGCTCGCCGCGTGCGAGGGTAACCCCCTTGAACTCCTTTTCTTTCTTCTTGCTGAATTTGGCAACAGCGGGGTCAGGCGTGATGGTCACAATCAGGTGGTTGGGTGCCTTCTGTTCGATCCCGTGGTCATTGGAGCCATGATAGCTGATGCTTGCATCTCCCTCGGCACGGTATTCCACGCGTAGTGAGCCGCCGTCACTCTCTGAGATGGGGGTGATCGCTGTGCTGATGACAGCTTTGTTAGCACTCCAGCGGAAGGTGGGTAGGTTGTTTTTACGGTTGTGGCCGAGGTATGAAGGAATGCCAACGGGTTTGCCATTGATGTGAATGGGGTGATAACCCTTAGTCATGTAGGTGAGTATCCCGTCGAGTTTTGGCGTGTAGCCGAAGCCCTTGCGGGAGCCCTTGCGGCCGCCTTGGTTGCTTCCCCAGTAGGGGCTCATGTCCAGAAATCCGTCTTTCCATGCGTAGAGTAGGCGGCACTCGGTGGTGTCCCAGATGTAGGAAAGTTCATCGGCATGATTGACGGCAATGGCCGCAGGGATACCGTCGATGGGCTGGACAATACCTTTGCTGTCCTTGCCGCTTCTGGGAGAATACTTGGGGGTCGGTGCTGCTTTCCCGTGATTCCCCAGCACGGCGTCCTCTACTCCGGGATCGGGGCAGTAGGTGCGCAGGATGAGCGGTTTTTCCACCGTGCCGCGTGGCTTGACGTCGTAGCTGACCGTCGGAGTAGGGCTGGTGGCTATGCCGCCTTTTGCCGGGTCCTTTTGTTGCGCCTGAGAGAGAGGGCAAAGAATGAGTATGGTAATAATGATGTGAATAGGTTTCATGTGATGTTTTGTTAGATAGTCATAGCGCTGAATCCTCCATCCACGATCATTTCGTGGCCAGTGATGAAGCTGCCGGCTTTGTTGGATGCGAGAAGGAGGGTGGCGCCTATGAGCTCATCTGGTTTGCCGAAACGCTCAGCCGGAGTTTTGCCAATGATAGAGGCTACGCGTGATTTATCGAGGACCTTACGGTTTTGTTCCGCGGGGAAGAAGCCGGGCACGAGGGTGTTGACGCGTATTTGTTGTGCAGCCCATTCGCGGGCAAGGTTTTTAGAGAGGTTGTGCACAGCTGCCTTGGAGGCTGAGTAGCTAAAGACACGAGAGAGGGGGTTGAGCCCGGAAATGGAGCCGAGGTTGATGATGGATGCGGGCTCACCATAATCGATAAAATGCTGACCAAAGACTTGGCAGGCCTGCATCATGGCAAGCAGGTTAATATCGAAGATGTTTTGAAACTCCTCTTTGCCGATCTCAAGGAAGGGTGTTGGGGAGTTGACCCCAGCACCATTGATGAGGATATCAATCTTGCCTGAGCGCTCAATGACGGTGTCGCGAAGTTCGGTCAGGGAGTCTTTTTGCTTTAAATCGGTAGCGAGGAAATAACCAGTGCCGCCAGCTGCCTCAATGATTGAGAGCTTGGCATCGGCCTTGGTCTGATCTCGGCCGGCGATGACCACTTCAACACCCGCTTTAGCGAGGCCGATTGCCATGTGGCCGCAGAGTTCACCGGTGCCGCCGATGATAACAGCGACTTTTCCGTTGAGGTCAAAGAGATGGTCGAGATATGACATATTGCTTAGATACTGAGGTAGTTTTTAATGTTGTGATAGGCGATGTTCTGAGCTGTTTGGGTAAGCAGTGTGTGATCATTGGGCATTTCACCAGTCTCGGCTTTTTCTGCTAAGAAGGAGCAAAGAATACGGCGGTAATAATCGTGGCGAACATAGCTGGTGAATGACCGGCTATCGGTGAGCATGCCGATATGAGTTCCCAGTGCAGACATAGATGTTAGGATGTCGAGCTGCTCGCGAATGCCTCTCACATGATCGAGATGCCACCAAGCTGGGCCGTATTGTAGTTTCGCTTGCCCTGCGAGCGGGCGACCGTCAGGGAGTGCAAGCGATTTGGATGAAGCTTG
>CBFHKM010000147.1:2144-4727 GCA_965656385.1 Oceaniferula sp. | reverse complement strand
CTCTATTGGCCAAGTTCATCAGGCTGAGATCAAAGGGGATAGATACGCGGTCAAAATTCAATATCCAGGAGTGGCTGACAGTCTCAAATCTGATTTAGCTATCGTCAAACCCATCGCCACAAGACTCTTCCAAATTGATTCAAAGGCGATTGAGCCCTACATGAAAGAAGTGGAGGAACGTCTACTTGAGGAGACCGACTACCATCTTGAACTGGAGCGATCCCAAGACCTCGCTGCCAAGTCGAAGCACCTACCCTATACTCGCTTTCCTGAGTATTTCCCTGAGCTCAGCAGCAAACGCATCCTAACGATGGAGTGGATTCATGGTGTGCAGCTCGACACCTTCGCTGAGTCTGATGCCCCCCAGGAGCTGAAGCAAAAACTTGCCCAAGCCTTGTGGGATTTCTATCACCACCAAATTCACGAGCTCCGCTTGTTTCATGCTGACCCGCACCCAGGTAATTTCAAAGTGCACGATGATGAATTATGGGTATTAGACTTCGGCTGCACCAAGTCTCTAGAGGATAACTTCTACAGGGACTACTTCGCTCTGATGGACCCCAAGGTGCTGGACGATGACGCCACATTCCGAAGTGCCCTAACTAAGATTGGCCTGCTTCTCGACACCGACAAACCTCACGAGAAAGATACACTTGCAGCTCTATTCAGGGAGTCTGTCGAGCTGCTCTCACGCCCCTTCAAGCACGGCACCTTTGACTTTGGCGATCAGGATTATTTCGATGAGCTTGCTAAGTTCGGCGAAGATGCTCGCCTCGACAAGGAACTAAGCAAGCTAAGCACGTCACGCGGTAATGCCCACGCCCTCTACTTAAACCGGACCTACTTCGGCTTGTATCACCTCGTCGGCAGCCTGAATGCGACGATCAAGACTACCTTGCCTGATTACGCAGCCGCCGCGCAAGCCTAAGCAATACCTCAATCTGTAAAAACAACTCACAACACTCACTCAATTTCATGAAAACAATTCTCATCATCGGCGGGTCACATGGTATTTCTGAATGCCTTGCCAACAGACTTCAGAGCTCTGGTATTCAAACACTCACTGCCAGCCGTACTGGCAGCGCCCATTGTAATGGTGCACAACACCAGATCTTCGACGCTGCCAACCCAACCGCGCTCAACATCCCCGAGCAGCTTGATGGCATCGTTTACGCACCAGGCTCTATCACATTGAAACCTTTCCATCGCCTGAGTGAGGAAGACATCTTGACTGAGTTCAAGCTAAATGCCCTTGGTGCCGCTCAAGTCATTCAGCAATGCCTGCCCGCACTCAAAAAATCTCCACGTGCGTCGGTAGTGCTTTTTTCAACCGTAGCGGTGCAAACTGGCCTGCCATTCCACGCATCCATTGCCATGGCCAAGGGAGCCATTGAGGGTCTCACCCGTTCACTAGCAGCGGAGCTATCTCCCAGCATACGAGTCAATGCGATTGCCCCATCTCTCACTGACACCCCCCTTGCAGAAAACCTCATCAACAGTGAAGCAAAGCGCCAAGCATCTGCTGATCGCCACCCGTTGAAGGCCATCGGGGAAGCTGATGACATCGCAGCATTGGCCGAGTTTCTTGTATCCGATGAATCCAAATTCATCACAGGACAGATCATCCAAGCCGATGGAGGCATGGGCAGTGTGCGCACTTTCTAAACAAGGGCACCCTCTACTTCCACGCAGAAATAGATTTGATCTCTAGGGCAAATTCTCCAGCCTTTTTGTCTGCTAGAATGATACCGAGCCCCTTAATTTCGGCAGGATTAAAGTTCCGATTCAACTTCCTACCTCTCCAACTCGCCTTCATTGAAGAGAAAGGTATTTGCAACTTCACCCACTTGTCTTTCGTTGTCTCAAAATCAGCAGTAAAAGATACCGAGGAGCGCAGGAACTTCTCATCCGTAGTCGCCCGCAACCCATAAACCCTCCCGTCTCCTCTCACGTGGATTTCAATCCCCTTCCAATCACGCAAATCCCAACGCTGACCACTGATTCTAAACGAGGAGAATCCACCGTTATTTCTGAGCGATAGAAGCCCTTTAAAAAGCAAGGTGTTGTCTTGAGTCAGCTTGATATTCCCTTGAGAAAGCCCACCCATCACGCCGTCATTGACAACACTCACGGAGTGATTTTCATCTTTGTTTGCGAAGTCAATTAGCATAGTGGTTTTTGTTTCTTTCCCCTGTGGCTGGTCGCCTTGCTGAGCCATCAGCACCGTTGCGGAGACTAACCCCAGAATCACAGCGGCTGAGAATTGTTTTATCTGCTCGTACTTTCTCGTATTCATAGAGGTAATTCAATGGATTTGTCCTCCGTCTCGCACTGCCACCCCGAGTGGACCTTATCGCGGTACGCAGCTGCATTATCTCTATGAGACTGGAGCTTTTCAGGAGCCATTTTATCCAACTGCCTAGTCATCATACCTAACCTCGGTTGCTTTTGATAAAACTCACGGTTGGAGTCAATAAAGTCCCAGAATAAACCATCCCAAATATCACACCAGTCACCCTTGGGGTAATCCGACATCTTACGAATATAATTTGACCCACAGACATAAGGCTTGGTGACAAACTT
>CBFHKM010000147.1:0-2045 GCA_965656385.1 Oceaniferula sp. | reverse complement strand
ACACCAGTCACCCTTGGGGTAATCCGACATCTTACGAATATAATTTGACCCACAGACATAAGGCTTGGTGACAAACTTGCCACCGTCAGCAAACTGGCTCATGCCATAGACGTTGGGCACCATCACCCAATCGTATGCATCGACAAACATCTCCATGAACCACCGGTAAACCGCAGTGGGCTTGACGTGGCAAAGTTGGAAAATAACACCCAGCACCATGAGCCTGTCAATGTGATGACAATAGCCCGTTTTAAGTAACTCACTGATGGCACGGTCCACAGGCGGCAAGCCACTCCGGCCTGTATAGAAACACTTCGGCAGCTGATGGCTGAAGCCCCAGAAGTTCGACACTCGCATTTCGCGTCCGTGCAGCTCATACATGCAGCGCATAAACTCACGCCAGCCTATGATCTGCCGAACAAAACCCTCAAGTGAGTTGAGCGGAACATTATGAATTTTTGCGTAGTCGATAGCTCTCCGCACCACATCACTGGGATTGAGTAATCCTATGTTCATCATCGGCGTGAGTAACGAATGCTGCTGAGTCGCATAGCGTGTCGATATCGCATCCTCATAGTCACCAAAAAGCTCAAATCGCTCCTCAAGAAACACATCCAGCCAAGCCTCTGCCTCGTCGTGGGTTCGGGGTAATCCGACACTACACTCACCCCATGCATTGGGGAAATGCTCTTCCACCCATGCATGCGTATCAGCACTGAAGGGCTCGAGCTCGGGCAGCACAGGCTCGACATACTTCTTGGGTAGCTTTTTACGATTAAGCTCATCGTAGCTCCAAGCGCCACCTTCTGGCTTACCATCATCATCCATCAAGATGCCCATACGCTTTCTCTGCGCTTGGTAGAAATGCGCCATAAAAGGCTTCTTCTTGCCCTCCAAGTATCCTCGCCACCAATCCTCTGGCGTGATAAAGTTGGGGGTTTCGTACCAGATGACTTGAATGCCATTCCCCTCACACCATTGCTGCAGACGGCGGCTGATCAAATCATCCACCACCTTGGCCAGATGAATCACCTTGAGCTTGCTGGGCAGCTTGCCTGCAAGTTGGTCGAGCATGTCACAGCTATGTGTTTGCCCACCCGCAAGCTCGACAACATCAGCCTTGAATCCAGCCGCCAGCAAACCATCAATGTAGTGCGTGCCAGCCTCCTTGAGCAAGGCCTGCCTGCGAGCGTGATGCTCAAGTGGCCACTTGGTGTCACAACCGTATAGTAATGGCTCCTCAATTAAGAATACCGGGCGCTTTTGGTCGAGGGCTGGGTGCTCCTTGTAGAGCTGATGTGGGTAGACTAGAGAAATTTCCATTATAAGATGAGTCTTGAGATTGAAGGACAGCTGAGATGATTAGTCAGGGAGTCGGCACGGCCGGTGTGGGGGCTAAATCAGGTGTCACCTTGGCTGGCACCTTAGCCGGCAACACCAATAACATCTCCCAGGTTTTCTTGGCATCTGCTACCCCCGGACCGTTATAGCCCATCACCCGATAATCGTTACTCTTCAGCCCTTTTTCTTGCTTGGCTTTATCGATTGCCACTTTCGCCTTCTTCATTGTCACCTTGTTTCTATCACCCTGCCAGGTGTAGCTCAGTGCCCGCATGTTTGGCACACTTCTTACTTCGATTTTCTTACCATCATTGCCAAGTTTTCCAACTTCATCATTTTGATAGAGAAACCCCATCGACTTCATCCCAAGCTTATCTCCCCCCCCCTTTTGCTTCATACCCATTTCAACAGGTGAAGTCATGGGTATGTCTTGCCGCTTAATGTGGCGAAATAAACGCCAAAAAGCAAAACCACTGCTGAAAGAATCAGTATAAGCAGCGCGGTAGGCTGGAAACTCTTTCAGGGTAACCTTGTTATACGGCCCTGGTCTTGGCCAACCCTTAGGCAACGGGGCCTCAGCCACATACTCGGGCTTAGCTTCAAGATCAGGTGATCCATGAGCATCGTCAGCTTGAGAAAAATAGAGTGCCAAAACAACAAGTGGCGGCACGCTTATACATAGAAATTTCATCCTGCGGGTCATT
>CBFHKM010000146.1:2196-4766 GCA_965656385.1 Oceaniferula sp. | reverse complement strand
TGCTCATCATCTAGAGACTTCACAAAAAATCCATTCTTAGCTGAGCCATAGACGAAGGGAGCTTCAAACTGCTCCTCGTTCGCTTCAAGCTCAAGGAAAAGCTCAAGCACACGATCATGAACACCAGCAGGATCAGAATGTTCGCGGTCGATTTTATTGACGACAACAATCGGAGTTAAGCCCTGCTGAAGTGCCTTCCGAAGAACGAATCGAGTCTGCGCTTGAGGCCCATCATGAGCATCAACGAGCAGCAATACTCCATCAACCATCTTCATCACCCGCTCTACCTCACCGCCAAAGTCTGCGTGACCCGGAGTATCAACGATGTTGACCGTGTATTCCCCCCATTTCACCGAAGTATTCTTTGCCTTAATGGTAATACCTTTTTCCCGCTCGAGATCCATGGAGTCCATCGCACGCTCTCCAGCTTGCTGGTGATCACTGTATGCTCCACCGGCCTTGAGTAACTCATCCACAAGAGTGGTCTTGCCGTGGTCGACGTGGGCAATGATGGCGATATTTCGAATGTTATCTGTCATAGCTGTAAGGTAATTCTTCCTGCCATCTTGAAATTGGGCTGGAAAGGACGCGGAGACTCCTTGATTTCAAGGAAATTGCAATCACGAATTACCAACAGGGGCAGCTTATGCCCCCGCGTAGGCGCTAGCCACCTCTTCTGCAATGATCTTGATACCCTCGTGAACCGTGCGCTCATCCATCGTAAAGGTCATTCGAATACATTCGTGCCGATGCTGCCACACACCTACACCATCATCCCCGAAGAAGAAGTAGTGCCCTGAAACAATCAACACTCCACGCTTCTTAAGGCGTTCATAGAGCTCGCTCGAGCTGATGGGCATATCCTCAAACCATAGCCAAAGAAACAACGCCCCCTCACTAAGATGAACCCGATACGGCAGCGAATCATCGAACTCCTCAGCTACCCAAGCACGCGCTTGGCGTGATTTGTCGACATAATAAGGCCGAACGACTTCGCTACTGAGCTTCAAGATCTCACCGCTGCGAATCAAGGGCTCCATAATCGCCTGCCCTATGTTACCGTTGGCAAGTCCGACAATGGCACTCATCGAGGATACCGCAGCCGCTATCTCCTCGTTTGCAATCACAATGCCTGTGCGCGTACCTGGCAGCCCTATCTTCGATAAGCTCAGGGTGAGAATCGTATGTTCATTCCATACGGGCGTCGCTTCAGTAAAAATAATATTGGGGAATGGAGCACCATAAGCATTGTCAATAATGAGCGGAATATCATGCTCGCGGGCCAGATCACTGAGATGAGAAATCTCCTCATCGGTCAGCACATTGCCAGTCGGGTTCGTGGGGCGCGACACACAAATAGCTGCAACATCGCTATCGACACGTAGGTTTTCAAAATCGACACCATACTTAAAGTCATGGTCTCCTATCTTTTGAATCAAAGGTTTGCAGGCGCGGAAAAGATCCTCACCAACAGACTGATTCGAATAACCAATGTATTCGGGAACGAGGGGCAGTAAAATTTTCTTACGTGATCCATTTTCAAACTTTCCAGCCAACGCGTTAAAGAGAAAAAAGAAAGCTGTTTGGCCTCCCGGAGTGATCGCAATATTTTTGGCACTAATCTCCCAACCAAAACTTTCTTTGAACAAAGCTGCCACGGCATCGAGGAACAGCGGATTACCCCGTGGCGGATCATAGTTGGAGAGCATTTTTTCCAATCCCCCAGCGGAAGCCATAATCTCCTCAAGCCTCCTGCGCCACAAGGCGTTGACCTCAGGAATGTGGGCTGGCTGACCACCACCTAGCATGCGCACATCAGGCCCACCTGATACCAGCGCATTGCCAAGGTCATCCATTAGCTCCTCAATACCACTGCCCATACAGAGGCGTTGGCCAAACTCGGAAAATTGCTCACTCATAGTATGGGCTCTGGTAATAAATCTACAGATGCATCTGTCTTCTCAGCCAAACCTACTCTGCTGGCCTGCTAGGATCGGTCAATCCTGGACCAATATCTGGCACAAGCTGTTCGTTACTATTAGGTGGTTTCGATGCATTTCTTGGCGAATTTCTCCGCGAACGCTTTTCCCCGAGCATGATAGCTGGCACATACCCCACTGCGCCGGTATCAATGAGCTCCACTTTGACATAGACCCCTTTGACGGAAACCACCTTCACATCGGTGTAGTTGGGCAATATTCTATCTGGTTGGTCTTCAATACTCGGGTAGCTGCTAAAAAACACAGAGCTGGGTGATATCGTCTGCAAATAACGCCCTGGGATAATCTCTGGGCCATACATTTCAGGATCATCAGTGGGAATAGCCCGCGGCGGCCCGAACCTACCATCACCAGCTCTATTCGTTGACCGGTAGGCATTATTACAACTTACCATATTAAAACAAAGTACTACTGATGCGGATAGCAGCACAAATCGAGATGATTTCATAATGAACACTGTGCCCCCGCCCACCAAGATGGTCAACGCATTTTCAAATAGTCCGTGGCAGCATCATGCCAATGTCGGGGAACAGCAATCCCTTCCTGTATCATGCGTGCAGGCGTCATCGC
>CBFHKM010000146.1:0-2096 GCA_965656385.1 Oceaniferula sp. | reverse complement strand
AAATAGTCCGTGGCAGCATCATGCCAATGTCGGGGAACAGCAATCCCTTCCTGTATCATGCGTGCAGGCGTCATCGCTGTGTGTATCGGGCGCTTTTCTCTAAAAAAATCGACATCAGCTAGGGCCACTGGCACCAGATCATCTTCGTCCAGCACATAACCCATAGCTGCTGCTAATTTACATACTTCTTGCCCATAACTATACCAACTCTCAGGCTCCCCACCGTTACAGAGATGGTAAATACCCGAAGACCCCGCATCCACTAATAAACGAACCCAATGCACCACATCATGGGTAAAGGTTGGCATCGAAAACTTATCGCAAATCAGGTGCTGTTGTTCACCCGCGACAGCTCGATCAAGAACATGATCAAGATGAGATGGTCGCTGCTCAGAACTAGGACCAAACAACCATGAAACACGCGCCACAATAGCGTCTTCATTGGCAGCCAGAACCGCCAACTCACCAGCGCGTTTACTGACACCATAGACATTCACCGCCCCCGCAGCATCGGCTTCCATCTTCATCCCTGATTGCTCTCCAGAGAACACATAATCTGTGCTGAAATGAACGAACCTTGCCGACTTATCTTCGCATATCTCCGCCATGACCCGCGGCGCATCGACATTGACCCGCTGGGCAAGATCTGGATCATCCAAACACTGCTCCAGGCCAGTGACCGCCGCGGCATTGATCAGCAAATCAAAATCAGCCTGAGACAAAAAAGACCTTACATTATCCTGATCAGAAAGATTCAACTCCTGCCTGCTTGGCGTGATTAAATCGACCTCATTGTCCTCAGCCCATAAAGACAAAAAAGCCCCACCGAGTCTTCCGGTAGAGCCTGTTAGTAATACCCGCATCAGTGATGATTAGAGCGAAATAATAGATAGCATCATGTGGAGAATGCTTTGCTAAATTAGCCAATGAACATTTGCTCACCAATTTCGTCTTCCAAGTCAGCGAACTCGTCGGCAGCGACACCTGCATCACGAATGTTGCGCAGCGTCCGCTTTGAGCCTCGCTTACTCTCCGGACCATTTACCTTGTCAGCTACCATCTCGACGACAGAGGGAGCAATAGCGGCAGCGCCCAGTGCTGCGAGAGCCAATGCGATAGGTCTGCGGGTGTCGCGGTGCATCAGGTCGCCTAGGAATACACCTGCGGCGGCTCCTAACATCGCGGGAGCAAATGATGCGCTGGTTTCAATCCAGTTTTTGTCAGAGTGATCTTGTGCCATGTTCATATTCTACCCTCTGTTTTTTCTGAGAAAAGCGCAAATCCCTTTAAATGTTCATTAATTTGATCGTTTCTGCTTTTTCATCAAGAAATTCTCCACCATTGTCTGAGCCATGAGCAGCACAGCCACGAACACAAGCACGATACCAAGCACGAACAATGACCAGTTTGCATTGATTCTTGCCGGTGGCAGCGGCACCCGCTTTTGGCCCTTGTCGAGAAATGCACGGCCCAAGCAACTACTCAATCTTTTTGGAGAAGCCACCCTTCTCAACCAAACCATCAGCAGGCTGGAGGGACTCATCCCCAAAGAAAACATCCTCATACTCACTAACACCCTACAAGAGCAAGCGGTCCGCGATGTGGCATCCGAGCTTCCTGCTGAAAACATCTTCGCAGAGCCAGCCAAGCGTGACACCGCACCAGCCGTCGCTCTCGGCGTTGGACTCATCGCTGCTAGGAACCCGAATGCCACTATCATTGTATTGCCTTCAGACCAGCTCATTCAAGACACCGCCGCATTCCAATCTATCATGCGTGATGCCATGAGTGTGGCTGCGCACAACCCCGCCCTCGTCACCATCGGCATCAAACCCACTTGGGCATGCCCCGCATACGGCTACATCGAGCGAGGCGGCGAGGCACACACCGAAGGCGCACAAACAACCCACCAGCCGTACGAGGTAAGCCGATTCAGAGAAAAGCCAGACCCTGAACTTGCTGAGACATTTCTGGCACAGGGGAACTTTGCCTGGAACGCCGGCATGTTTATCTGGTCGGCAAAAACCGTCATCGACGAGCTTACCGAGCATACCCCCGAGCTTGCCGGCTTCATCGAAGAAATCGGCCAGGCCTCA
>CBFHKM010000145.1:0-4797 GCA_965656385.1 Oceaniferula sp. | reverse complement strand
TGCTGCATCACAAACCACCATGGAAACTCATCCCATTCTCGCCCTTGCCCCGATGCAGGATGTCACCAACTTGCCGTTCATGCAGGTGATCCAACAATATGGCGGACCAGACTATTATGTGACCGAGTACTTCCGTGTGCATGCCGACTACAGTCTCGAACAAAAAATTCTCAGCAGTATCACCAAAAATGAAACCGGTCGCCCTGTCTATGCCCAGCTCATTGGGCAGGACATTGAGGCCCTTGTCCGAGTTGCCACGGAGCTGCAAGCTTATCCAATCGCCGGCATTGACCTCAACCTTGGCTGCCCAGCACCTGTCGTTTGTCGAAAAGATGCCGGTGGCGGATTACTTCGTAAACGAGAACAGATGGAGCACATCATCGCCTCTCTGCGCGACGCTATCAGTGGCAAATTCACCGTCAAAACCCGTGTTGGTTACGAGAGCCATGATGAATTCCCAGACCTTCTTGAGATCTTCAAACGCCATGATATCGACACCCTCACAATTCACGGCCGTACCGTCACCGAGCGCTACCAGACCCCCATTCACCCTGAGTGCATTCGGCTAGCTGCAGAGCAAATGAAATGCCCAGTGATTGCCAACGGCAATGTGGTCGATGTGGATACTGGACTGGGTGCTATCCGCAAAACCAAAGCACATGGGCTCATGATCGGCCGCGGTGCGATCCGAAACCCCTGGATCTTCGATCAATTACGCGCCTCATTCTCCGGTCAAACACCTCGAACAATCGTCAGAGCTGACCTGCTGGGCTACATCGACCAGCTCTATCACGCGATTGCAGCGCACGCCCATGACTTTGACCCCAGCAAACACGTCAACCGAATGAAGAAGTATATGCTCTATATCGTTCAAGGTATCGATGATGCCTTCGAACATCGCATTCGACGGGTGACCACTCCAGAGGGGTTCCATCAGACTTGTCGAGATTTCCTCGATAACAAAGAGCCGCTCCCCTCTCGACCACCAGAAAAGTCCAAACTCTTCTGCGGCTTCGATGCGTTGCGTTAATGAGCATCTTATGTTAATTCTCTTGTTGTGCCCTCGAGCTCTCCAGACACTCCGCTGATTCAGGTTCGCAACCTGCACCAAAACTTTGACTCCCATCGTGTCCTGCAAGGTGTCGACGTCGACATTTACCCTAATGAAACAGTATGCCTGTTAGGCAAATCAGGTGGAGGCAAAACAGTACTCATCAAACATATGATCGGCCTCATGCAGCCGAGCCAAGGCAGCATCAAAATAGGAGGTGTCGATATATCCAACATGGGTGAACGCGAGCTTGCACCTATCAGAAAAAAAATAGGCATGATGTTTCAAAACGGAGCCTTATTTGATTCGCTCAATGTAGCCCAAAATATTGCTTTTCCACTTCGCGAGGAAGGCATTAAAGACGTTGACGAATTAAACCAGCGTGTCTCTGAGGTGCTAGAGATCGTAAACCTTTCCGGCCAAGAAGAAAAGATGCCCTCTGACCTCTCGGGGGGCATGCAAAAACGTGTCGCCCTTGCGCGCGCCATCGTGGTACAACCTGAATGCATTTGCTACGATGAGCCCCATGCGGGACTTGATCCCATCACCGCAGAAAAAATCGACAAACTCATCAAGCAGTTACAGCAAGAGCGTGGCATCACCAATATTGTCATCACCCACGAGCTACGCAGCGTATTCCGCATTGCTGACCGCATCATCTTTATGAAAGACGGCAAAGCCTACTGGCAAGGCAGCCCCGATGAGATGAAAGCAAGCTCAGACCCAACGCTGAGCAACTTCATCGCAGGTTCAGAGAGTTGACCCACCCACGATGCGAATATCTTGATGCTTACCGCCACCTTTTTTGCACCTTGCAAGAAACCACAATTCAAGAGAAACTGATCCCATGCCCGTTCGGGAAAAAAAACGAGAACGAACCGCTGGTCTCTTTGTCCTAATTGGACTCATTTTGCTGAGTGTTCTTATTGTAGAATTTGGTCGCTTTGGTGATCGATTCCGTGGCCATTACCCCCTTTATGTTGCGTTCCCCGACACCGCTGGCATCATCAAAAACAGTGAAGTTCGTCTGCGTGGCGCAAAAATCGGCCGTGTAGCTACTAGGCCTGAGCTGATAGTCACACCAAGATCCAGCAGTGTGCTTATGGAAATGCGTATTCGTGATGATGTTCAGATACCTTGTGAGTCTGTTTTTAAGATCAGCTCGTCTGGCCTCCTCGGTGATAAATACATCGAGATCATTCCCCCCAGTCAGGAAACAGGAAATTACTATCAATCCGGTAATACGATCGCAGGCAAAGGCGCGGGGGGATTCGACTCACTCAAATCAGACGCAGAAGACATCGCGCGCGATACGAGTCAGCTTATTAAAGAAGCCGCCGTCACTTTCAAGAAAATCGATCAAGCACTGGAGTCGCTTAAGCGCATCAGTGAAAGCATGGATGTGACCATGTCCAAGGTAAACAACGAGCTTCTATCGCAGAAAAATCTTGATCAGCTCACCGGGACTATCGCCAGCTTTAAGACCTCCAGCGACAACCTAAAAACAGTCTCTGCCGATCTCAAGCCTACTATCAGCGAGGCACGAGAGACATTCACTAGCATGAAGGCCACCTCGCAGAGCGTGCAAGACCTTGTCACCGATGCCCGCAGCGAGATTAAGCGCATCAATCCCGCTCTCAAAGAAATTCCAAAAGCAGTGCAAAGCATGAGCCGAGCCGCCTCCAAGGCAGAGGCAACCATGTCCGCCATGCAAAGCAAAGATGGCCTTCTTGGAGTCATGGCAAGCGACCGAGAAACAGGAACCAACGCAAAGGAGTTTGTTAAAAACTTGAAGCGCTATGGTATATTGCGCTATCGAGACGACTCTTCACCTGAAAAAAACGATCCTCGCGACAAATTCCGTGGCAGTCGCCGCTAGCCCTCCAACACCCGCTCGACAGCCTTGATCTCTCAATACACAACTAACTCAAACCACCTTGATGTCTGACAACAGCGACGAACCACGTATCTACCTTCTGCCCAATCTCATGACGGCGGGAAATCTCTGTTGCGGTTTCTTTGCCGTGTTGACCATCTTCAACGGCATGCAGGAACCTGATTTTTCGGCTGCCTTTCCTTTCTATGAAAAGGCGATCTTGCTAATTTTTGGATCCTGTCTCTTCGATTTACTCGACGGCAGGCTGGCTCGCATGGGTGGCCAAGAATCTCCCTTTGGCCAAGAGTTCGACTCACTCGCTGATGTCGTCTCCTTTGGTATGGCTCCCGCTCTTTTGGTATCTAAAGCAGTATTGTTCAATCTACCCAGCAAGATAGGGTGGGCGATCGCCTTCATCTATCTACTTTGTGGAGCAATGCGGCTAGCTCGATTTAACTGCCTGGCCAACATGCCCAAAAAGAAAGGCCAGTCGATGGATTTCCGAGGCATCCCCATTCCAATGGCGGCTGGATTTATCGCCTCAGTGACTTTTTTGCTGATCTACTTTTCAGAGACAGAGCGTCAGCTTGGTCATTGGAACTGGGTGCTTGCAGGCGGCATGCTTGCACTCTCAGGCCTGATGATTAGCAATCTGCGCTATCCAAGCTTCAAAAAAGTCGATTTCCAAACTCGAGGTACACCATGGGGTATCCTTGCCGGAGCTCTACTCATCGTGCTACTTATCAACGAGCAAACGCGCTGGTATACACCCACACTTATTTTCACTCTCTATCTCGTTTATGGCCTAATCCGCCCCCTACTCTCGAAAAAGTTACGCCACAGCTTTGAAGATGCGATAGACGGTGAGCCAGATTCAAACAACGATGAAGATCAAGCCCAGCCGAGCTAAATTCGGAAATTTGGGCTAAGAAATTGACTTCCAAAAGCCCCACTTTATTTTTCGAAGTCGTTAACTCATATTTCTTACTTTGTTTGCTCATTTAAAATCTAAGCTGACTCGCAATTTGTCTAAAATCACGGTGGTCACGCTGGCCATCATGGCGACGTTTATCGGCAATGCTGAAGCCAGAAAGGTCTCACGTGTCATCATCGACGCTGGTCACGGCGGTAAAGACAAGGGGGCACATAGAGGAACCGTCTACGAAAAGGACCTAGCTCTCAAGGTTGCTTTTTTAGTGGAAAAAATGCTCAAACAAAAAGGCATGCCGGTCACCATGACACGACGTAGCGATCAATTTATAACACTCAGAGGACGTGCTGATATCGCCAACCGCTACAACAATGCCATCTTTATAAGTATCCACTTTAACGCCCACACCGGAACCCGCCTCAATGGCGTTGAGACATATTACCACAGCGAATTGGGTAAAAAACTTGCAGCACATGTGCATCTGAGAATGCTCAGCCAACTGCAACCCCGAAACGGCAATACCCGCCAGCGCAAAGACCTGGGAGTGTTAAAGGCGACACGCTGCCCAGCTATTCTGGTGGAATGCGGCTATATTAGTAATGCCAATGAGCGCAAAAAATGCGTCACCTCCGACTATCACAAAAAATGCGCGCAGGCCATTGTGGACGGCATTTGGGCTTACAAAACTTACAATTAGTCAGCGAAGAGAATCGCTCTTAATTTTTCGCTCTCAGCAAGGGCCTCATCTAGCGTGGGAGCGACGAAATTAACATGACCAAGCTTGCGTCGGCCAGCTTTCCACTGCTTCTCATAAAAATGCCATTTGGCATTGTTAAGGCACGCAATATCAGGCTTGGAAAAGGCATCCTGATCGTTTTTCCAAATATCACTAAGCAGGTTTAGCATGACTGTCGTGCCATGCGGGCGTGTATCACCGAG
>CBFHKM010000144.1:0-4818 GCA_965656385.1 Oceaniferula sp. | reverse complement strand
CGAGGTTTGTTGCGTAAGGAAATAGCGAGGGCCTTGACTATCACGGAAAATACCGTGGTTACCCACATTAGGCACATATACGATAAGCTCAGTGTATCAAATGCTCCGGCGGCCGTTCGCAAGGCCTACGAGAGCGGAATTCTTCCCATCAAAGAGGGAGATTGAATCCGCGGGCGGATTTAGTTTAAGTAGGGAGCCGCTAGCCCTGACAACGTCGGCGGCTGGCCGCGCTCTTGGTTCCTAGTTCTTGGTTGAAGCCGCAATGCGGCTATCGCTCATCCTTCATCGCTCGTCGTCCGCCGGAGGCGGATCAGCTGCGCTTGCGGCGCAGCATCAGGGCAAGGCCTCCGAGGCCTAATAGTGCAGTGGAGGAAGGCTCGGGCACGAAATAGAACAGCGTGATGTCGGTACCCGTGGTGTAGTCAATCCAGTAGGTGCCGAAGTCCAGAGCTGTGACGTCTCCCAGAGGATCGAAGCTACTCAACGTCAGGTCTCCGTAGTTGCCGTAGCTGATGCTTTCCTGATCAAATGAGCTTGCTTCGAACAGGGTGTCGTAATCAAAGAGGGTTTCGCTGAAGTATCCGCCCCCACGCCCGGATACATCGACTTCCAGGTCAGCGCCGGCGCGCAGCCAGAAACCACCATTGATCCCAACCGTGCTGACACCATCTGTTCCGGAGATGAACTCTAAGGTCCAGTTGTTGCCGCTGAACAGTCGCCACAGATTAACGTCGGCTCCTGAGTGGACGGTCATGCGCGCCGTGTTGTTACCACTCTCGGCTAAAATATGGCTGCCACCCGTGGTAAAATCGAGCGTGCCGCCGCTTTCGATGGTCAGGGTTGATTGCAACCGCACGACGTGTTGGCCGGCTCCGACCGCCTTAAAGCTGCGTCCGTCGGCGATAGTGAAAGGGCTGGTCATGGTTTGGTTCATGGTGGCTACCGCAGTATCGAGAAGGATGTTATCCACACCACTGACGGGTCCCGACTGGTCAGAGGCTCCAATCCAGTTTCCTGTGGTATTAAAGCCTGCCGCACCGCCCGTCCAAACCTTGGTCTGGTTAACGTTGAGCCGGACCGCCTTGTCTATGTTGTCAAAGTAGAGCGCACCGCTATCATTACCCGGATTGTTGACACTGAGAGAATACTGACCGCCACCGGTGAAGGTTGCATTGTTGAGGCCGATGCCATCGCTGCCGAAGTCCACTAGTGTGACTACATTGTTCCCGCCAGTGTAACTGGCCATGTCGGCACTGTAGGTGGTCGAGACAGCGCCGTTGGAATTGAGTTGACCGGGTGTTAGGGCACTAAATCCGGTGCTACTCAGGTTGAAGTTGAACACGTTGGTTCCCTTGTGCTCCCAGTTGCTGGCAGTGAACTGGGCACCATCATCAAAGTTAAAAGTGGCACTGTTGAGGTCCTTGAAGCCGCCGGAGATGATGCCGGTGGAGCCGACATTGGTGGTGCTGCTATTCCATCGCAATACGCCGGCACTCAATTCACCATCCAGATTGATGATTGCGCCTCCTCCGGGCAAGAACTGGCTGTGGTTATGAGTCACCGTATTGCCGCTGCCGATGTTGATGGTGTCTCCACTACCGGGTGTGGTGTTGGTATCCCAGTTCGCTCCGGTGTTCCAGGTGTTGTCAAAACTGCCGTCCCAATTAAGCGTCGCCGCATGTGCGATCGTCACTGTGCTCATCAGGGTGAGAAGACTGTTGGTTATGTAGTGCCTGATTTTCATGGTAGTGGAGTTGGGTTTGTTATTGAAGAGAGAGGATTTGTTAATTATTAAGAAAAACTAATCAATACAAGAGCATTATTTATAATAATATACACATTTTTCGCTTTTGTCCATCACCCTTCTGGGTGATGCTGGCAGGATTGGCGATGCCCACTCATGAAGCAGAGTTTCAAGCTGTGGCCATCGGCCCATTCTTTGAACATTATTCATTTTGGAGCAAAGTTAGTCGAATGACCGTGCTTGCGGTTTCTGATTCGCGGGATATCCTAATGCTCTTTCTTTTGCATGTATCTCTATTCTCGATTCATTCTGTTGCTCTGTTGCGCCATCCCGATGCTGGCGGGTGGCCTATGTGCCAAGGAGGAGGATATCGATGCCCTGCTCGACCGACTGAAGGTGATGGACAGGAAGCTGAAGGGGCTCGCTTCTTTCAGCTTGCAGACGAGTGTTGGTCCTATCGGTTGGCGTTCACAGGCACATATCGATGTAGACCACACCGAATGGATTCGCGTTGATTTGGGTAGCGAGCAGGACATTGATCTTATCGCTGTCGTGCCTGCCCTGTCGCGTGGCAGCTACAACAGCTATATTGCGGATGGTTTTCCGCTGAGTTTTCAGATCTTTGCTGGAGTTGAGGGTGATTCGGAGGGCAAGCTGATCGCTTCTTTTGACCGAAAGGACATGGTCTTGCCTCGTATTGCCCCGCTGACCATTGCATGCCCTGGAACCCGAGCCTCGTGGGTCAAAGTAGTTGCTACTGAGCTAGGCACATTGGCTTGGAATGGTGAAAAGGTGCTGCAACTGGCCGAAATAATGGTATTTCAAGATAAGGAAAATTTGGCCTTAGGTTGCAGTGTCAGTACTTCGTCACGAGGTGATCTTCATGCGGGAGCCAGGCAAAAGGCATATCTTGTAGATGGCTCGCTGCCTTACTTGATGAACGCGCCAGGAAATAAAAGTACTGCCTATTTTGTCAGGATCATGGCGGGGGAGGTGGTAAATTTCACAGCTGATCTCGGTGAAGTAATTCCTATTAATGGTCTGCATTTACACGGTATTGATGTCAGTGACACGATTCCCCAAGCTAACCGTGCTAATTTTGCTTTTCCGCGTCGACTTGTTTTAGAAGGTGCTGTGCAGGCGGATTTTTCAGATGCTCAAGTCATCTATGAATATGAACAGCAGACGATGTATGATGTTTCATCCATCGTCTGCCGGCGCTTTCCTAAGCATGCTTGTCGTTATTTACGTATCACCGTACCGAAGGGGGACTTAGTAGATACAGCGGAGACGGGTATGATTGTCAATATGATCGGTTTTGCTGAGATTGAGGTCTTGTCCGAAGGGGGGAATGTGCTCGCAGGGATTGAGTTAAGTCCTGGTTTTGAGGCTGAGCAGATTCATAATTTGCCGTTACAAATGACGGATGGGTTCAATGCGTTTGGCAAAATTATCAATACTCGTGATTGGATTGAGCAACTTGCGCTACGTCATGATCTCTTGACAGAACGTCCACGGCTCATGGGTAGGGTTGATCAGCTCTATGCGGAGCAAGAACAGCACTATACCTTGCTGAAAAATTTTTCCTTTCTGATTGGTGGGGCCTTGGCCATTATTATCCTGCTCAGTCATATCATACGTTTGCGTCAGATGAGTGGCTTGCGGCAGCGATTGGCCGCGGACCTGCATGATCAGGTGGGGGCTAATCTTCATGCTATCGGTTTGCTGAGTGACATTGCTCGTGAGGAGGCGGCGCTGGTTGCTGCAGATTATGAGCAGAGCTCGCTGCTCGACGTCGTCGGCGAGATTCGTGATACCACCGAGCGCACCGCAGCCTCGGTGCGGCACTGCTCTGATACGCTGGAGCCCCACACTCCGCTCAGCGACTTTGAGGAGGATATGCACCGCATTGCCCACCGAATGATGGAAGGATATGATTACAATATCACGGTTGATGACAAAGAGCAGGTTGCCATGCTCAAGCCATTGCGCCGCGCTGGCCTGTTTCTTTTTTACAAGGAGTGCCTGGTGAACATCAGCCGCCATGCCAAGGCAGACAAGTTTGATGCAAGTATCCATGCCCAGCGTGGTAAGCTCATCATCAGCATCACCGACAACGGCCGTGGCTTGTCACCCGGCTCGGTGCCGCCGTCCATCAAGCGCCGTGCCAAAATACTCCGCGGCACGCTGCGCATCGAGAGTCCTGTGGAAGACACTGGCCGCGGTAGCCGCATCACTCTAGTTATTGCCATCAGGAGCTGGTTGCCGTTTTTCTAGCGGGCTAGGGCTCCGGCTGATCACGGCGGGGGTTATTGTCTGCTGGCCGCATTCCACATTAGAGAATACCGGCACGGTGAGCCTTGCTGACAGCGGCGGGAGAGTTGTTGACGTCTAATTTCCGGTAAACATGCTTAATGTGAAAGGCCACGGTGTGCTCACTGATCTTGAGCTGATTCGCAATTTGCTTCTTGAGCATCCCCTCACTCATCAGCTGGAGCATTTCCAACTCACGTGGGGAAAGATCATGTTCTGCAGCCGCTTGATCCTGTTGACCACTGAGAGCCTTAATCACATGCTTCGTGACCGCCGGATCGAGCGGAGCCCCGCCCTGCATCACCGTGCGAACCCCATCGATAAGCTCATCCATCGAGGAGGATTTCAGCAGATACCCTGCCGCACCCTGCCGCACGGCCTCGATGACGTCGGCCTCACGGTTTGACTGGGTCAACATGATGATGCTTGCTTCGGGGCACAGGGATTGAAATTGCTGAATGGCCTCGACTCCACTCAGGCCGGGCAGACTGATGTCGAGCAGGATGATGCCGGGTGCGGGTTCTTCCCGGTCCGCTTGCAAAGCACGCAGGGCGACCTCCGCAGCGCCAAAAATCCGCATATCCTTGATCCAAGGCTCATCTTCAAGGGCCAGGCTGACGGCCTGCCGGTAGTCGGGGTTGTCCTCGACGAGCAAGATGTTTGTTTTTTTCATATTAAAAAGTGATCTTCGTTTTAGCGTCGCCGCAGCCAGTGGTTCCAGGTGCGCATGTTCAGCGTGATGCATGATCCACCACCCGGTG
>CBFHKM010000143.1:0-4820 GCA_965656385.1 Oceaniferula sp. | reverse complement strand
CCGCCGAAGGCATCAGTGAAGACCAGCACTGTTTTCGTTCCATGGTTGCGCGATGCGACTATCAGATGGGGCGTATCCTGAATACTCTTGATCAACTCGGTATCGCAGACGACACCCTCGTCATCTTTCTGAGTGACAATGGGGGGGCATACGAAGCAAATATCGGTCCGTTAAAGGGAGGTAAAACAGATCTGCATGAGGGGGGCATCCGGGTTCCGTTTGTTGCCCGCTGGCCCGGCAGGATCAAGGCGAACACCGTGACCCCTGAGCTTGGGCACTCGAATGACTTGTTGAGCACCATCTGCAGCGCAGCGGGCGTGCCAGTACCTGAGTCCTGCCACACCGACGGCATCGACCTTCTTCCTCTGCTCTCTGACAGGGGGCAGACCTCCGCGCAAAGAACGGTCTTCTGGCAACTCGACCTGTATCAAAATCTGCAACGCCGCTACCCGAAGCCCAAACCCTATGCCACCGAAGTCGTGCGCCAGGGGCGCTGGAAGCTGCTTGCCCTGAACGGTAAACCCCTTGAGCTTTTTGATGTGGAAGCAGATATCAGTGAGCAGAACAACCTGATCAAGCAAGAACCGGAGCGGACAAAAGCAATGGCAAAACAGCTTGCCGCGTGGCTTGCCGAGCCGCGGCAGAGATATGGTATGATCAAATAGCTGACCGAACAACCGTGTCGAGCGTATCTGTGGCCAGCGGTCATCTGTGTTTTACATGCATTTATTCCTTGGCGCATCTGCGCCTCTGCTCCTCTGCGAGAGTTCCTTTTTTTAATCACGCCAAGCCGCAAAGATCGCCAAGGTGGATTTGCGTGAGATAGCCACTCCGTGGCTGATGAGCGATGAAGGATAGCCGCGCAGCGGCGTCAATGTAGGATAAGTTTTTAACTTGTCGGCAACCTGAGCATCCTGACATGCCGACAGCTTGAAAAGCCGGTAGGGTCGTTTTGACAAAACGACCGAACGTTTGCCCCATTCCACCAGCGGTCATTTTGTCAAAATGACCCTACCATCGACATTCGGAAAATGGACAGATACCTTAGCGTCTTGGCGTGACCCCACATTAAGTCTGGTGAACCCGTCGTGCTGGACTTCGATCTTCCATCTTGTATCTTGGCATCTTCCATCTTCCGCCACCGGCGGCAGCTTCCCTCCTAAAAAATGAGGATGGGAGAAATGATAGAATATGAGACTCGCATCGCTTATATACATTGACTGCGTGAGCAGAGGCGAAACAAGCCTGATGAAGAAGCTACTTGATCCCAATATACTGGGATGGTCACATTTTCAAACCTGAGATAGCTTTGCTTTCCCCAAATTCATTCCCAAATTCATGAATAAAATACTCCTCGCCCTCACTCTCATCAGCTCGATCTGTAGTGCCGAAGTAATGAAGGTGGCCAGCGAAACGCCAGCGATGCCAAAGAACCCGCCGAAAACTTGGCTGACCTATCACTTGGCACATCCCGGGCCAGGTAAAGCAAGTCCGGGCGACCCGAATCCAGCTTTCTTCTGGAAGGGGCGTTACCACCTGCACTATATCTACAAGAACCGTACCGGTTTTGTCTTCGCCCACGTTTCCAGTGACGACATGGTGCACTGGGAGTGGCACCCCACTGTACTGGGACCAGAAACCATGGGGCACGGCATGTTCAGTGGAACGGGTTTCATCACCATGGACGGCAGGGCAGCCATGACTTATCACGGCCAAGGATCAAAGCGAAACTGGATCTCCTATGCCCTCGACGACAACCTGGACAAGTGGAGCAAGCCGCATGAAATGACGCCGCGTGATAAGGACGGCAAGCTGATAACGGATATGCCTTACTTTGATCCCGATATCTGGATCAACAACGGAATCTACTACGGGCTGAACGGCGTTAGTAGTAAGAAACCGACGGTGATGATGAAGTCCAACAATCTCAAGGACTGGGACTACATCGGCGACTTGCTTCATCCGGACTTCGACGAAGAAAAGCTCGGGGTCGGAAGAGATGAGGATATCTCCTGTGCGAACATGTTCAGGCTGGGGGATAAATGGGTGTTGCTTTGCATCAGCCACAAGCTGGGCTGCCGTTATTTTATCGGCGATTTCAAAGACGAACAATTCCTACCGGAGCAACATGGCATGATGAACTGGGCCTCCTGGAACTTCTTTGCTCCTGAATCCCTACTGACACCCGATGGGCGCAGGGTAATGTGGGCTTGGTGCAGCCTACGCGGTGGTAGTAGGTCTCTGGGGAAAAAACTGCAGACCGGCATCCAGTCCCTGCCCCGCGAGTTGAGTCTTTCCGAGGATGGCTTCCTGCGTATCAAACCTCTGCGTGAACTCAAAAATTTACGAAGCACTGAAAAAAGCGTGGAAAACCTCACAGTCAAAAGCGACACGACGCAGCTCCTCAAGGGAATGGCCGGCGACACGATGGAGTTGGAGATTGTTCTGGAGGCCCCATCAGCCCGTGAGTTCGGCGTAAAGGTGCTATGTGACAAAGACGGGAGTAACGGCTTCACGATCGCTTCAGGCAAGTCGAGCAAGACCCTGAACGTCGGCTATATCAAGCCACCCTTCAACCTGAAGGAAGGCGAGGACCTTACGCTGCGCATCTTTATCGACAAGAGCATGATCGAGGTCTTTGCCAACGACCGCCAAGCCGCCATGGCCTGGCATGAGTATGAGCCTCAGGATCTTCAGGTCAGCCTGTTCAGCAAGGGAGGCGACCTGAAGGTCAAGCGCGTTTCCGCCTGGAAGATGAATTCGATCTATCCCAAGGCTCGAGTAGGGCAGAAGTAGGGTGAAGAAAATGAGATAGCTTTGCTTCCCCCAAATTCACTCCCCACATTCATGTCAGCACTCATGCAAAAGAGAAGTTCTTACCCTAAAAATTATCTGATAATTATAATATATTAGCAGATAAAGGAATGATAGGAAACAAACGATTATTGAATAAGAATATGATGATGAACAAAACCTTAACGACAGGAGTGATGCTTTCTTTAAGCATCGGGAGTATTTTTGCTGCCGAGAGTGGCAAGCCAGTCACCTTTTATGTGAGCCCCAACGGCAACGATACCTTTGCAGGAACGACTATGGAACAACCCGTGGCCTCACTTGCAAAAGCACGTGATTTAGTACGGCCACATGCCGGTAAAAACACGGTGAGTGTCAATGTGGCCGACGGCGTTTATTACCTGCCCGAAACCCTGAGCTTCTCATCAGTAGACTCCGGAACTGCCGAGCACCCTATCACCTACCAGGCGGACAACGAGGGTGGCGCCGTGCTGAGTGGCGGCTCCAAGCTCGATCTCAAATGGACAGCTTATAAGGATGGAATCTACCAAGCGAAGACTCCGGAAGGTTTAGAGATCGACCAGCTCTTCATCGACGGCAAAGCGCAGCGAATGGCACGCTATCCCAACTACGACCCCAAAAAGAAAACGGCTGCTTATCAGGGATACAGCGCCGATGCTTTCTCCAAGGAGCGCGCCGCCAATTGGGCAGACCCAGCCGGCGGGTATATCCATGCGATGCACGTGCAGCGATGGGGCGGATACCACTACCGCATCACTGGAAAAGATGCCAAGGGCGAAGTCACCTATGAAGGCGGCTGGCAGAACAACCGACAGATGGGCATGCACAATAACTTCCGGATGGTGGAGAATATCTTCGAGGAACTCGACGCACCCGGAGAGTGGTTCCACAATGCCAAAACATCTACGCTCTATTACATGCCTGCAGAAGGTGTTAGTATGGACAGCTCTAAAGTCGAGGTTGTGCGCCTCCGTCACCTCATCGAACTTCAAGGAACGCAGGAAGCACCCGTCAAATTCATTACCCTAAAGGGTTTTACCGTCCGCCACGCCGCCCGCACCTTCATGGATTGTAAGGAGCCATTACTGCGCTCGGACTGGGCAATTTATCGCGGCGGCGCCTTCCTACTCACAGGCACCGAGGATGTTAGTATTCTCGACTGCGAATTTGACCAAGTCGGCGGCAACGCCGTTTTTGTAAACAACTACAATCGCCGGGTAAAAGTCGCCGGCTGCCACATCCACGATGCAGGAGCCAGCGGAGTCTGCTTCGTGGGAGACCCGAAGGCAGTGCGCAATCCCCTCTTTGAATACAATGAGGAAAACCACCTCAGCGAAATCGACCTTACACCGGGGCCGAAAACCGACAACTACCCAGCTGATTCAATCGTCGAGGACTGCCTGATTCACGGAATTGGAAAAGTTGAAAAACAGCCGGCCGGCGTTCAGATTTCCATGGCGCAGGGCATTACCGTGCGCGACCTCTCTATTTACGACTGTGCCCGCTCAGGCATTAACATCAGCGAAGGCACCTGGGGCGGACATCTGATCGAAGGCTGTGACGTCTTCGATACCGTTCTGGAAACGCATGACCATGGCTCATTCAACTCATGGGGCCGCGACCGTTTCTGGCACCTGAAGGGCGCGGAGAGTTCTGAACTTCCCAAGTTGGCCCAGCTGGATGCGATCAAGACCTCAATCATACGCAACAGCCGCTGGCGCTGTGATCACGGTTGGGATGTTGACCTAGACGACGGATCAAGCAACTACGACATCTACAACAACCTAATGCTGGCGAAGGGGCTGAAACTGCGTGAAGGCTTCCGCCGTCATGCTTGGAACAACATAATCGTCAACAACGGCCTACACCCCCACGTCTGGTACCTGGAAAACAAAGACCAAGTCTATGGTAACATTTTAATGGGACAACACCGCCCAGCACGTATCAAGCGACCAAATGCAGATGACGCCAATGTTGACAAAAACTTCTATTTCGTTGGCGATGAG
>CBFHKM010000142.1:0-4849 GCA_965656385.1 Oceaniferula sp. | reverse complement strand
GAGGGTGGTAAAGGCCTGATGACAAAGGAGCTTGGATGGCCTCAGCATCACTATGATTAAAGGGCTTCCTTAGTGCTTGGAATACCAGTTTCACGTGGGTCTAGCTCGATTCCTTGTCGAAGAGCACGAGCCAGAGCCTTGAAGATGGATTCTGAAATGTGGTGGCCATCGCGTCCATAGAGAAGTTCTATATGAAGGTTGGCTCTCAAGTTATTGGTAATGGCCCTGCAGAATTCCTCAGTGAGTGTGAATGGGAAATTGGGTGCGTCAGGTGTCGACGTTGGTGCGCGAAACTCAAGGTGCGGACGATTGCTTAGATCGATAATGCATCGGCTAAGCGTCTCGTCCATGGGTAAGTAGGCTGAGCCGTAACGACGGATACCTTTTTTGTCGCCGAGAGCTTGGCGAATGCAATCACCTAACACAATACCTGTGTCTTCAACAGTGTGATGGGCATCGACCTCTATATCGCCAACAGCTTTGACCGTGAGATCGATTAAACTGTGTTTACTCAACAGTGTGAGCATGTGATCGAAGAAGGGAATACCTGTGGAAATATTACTTACACCACTGCCATCGAGATCGATAGCAACATTGATGTTGGTTTCCGCTGTTTTGCGGTCTTGGCTTGCGGTGCGTGCATTCATAGCTTGCTTGAACATTGCCTTCACTTAGCGCGATTTGCAATGGCAATTTTATTCAACAGAGAGATGGAACAGGCTAAGTGCTCACCCTACTGTTTTATTGTAATCTTTCTGCTAGGACTTTGTTGTAAGCAGCAACTTGAGTTGCTTCTGTGATGATGCTTGGCCAATGCGCTCACCGTTAATGAATAAAATACAACTGCCAGACTTTATCTCGGAGGGCTCGATGCCGAGCTCGGGATATGTTCCTGAGTTGTTGACTACTACTACTTGGCACGGGTGACTTAGTGTGAGAGCCAGCATGGCGTCATCCATAGGTGGCTTTAAGTATATTCTCGCAGATTGGAATATGGATTCCTGCGTCAAATAATCAATCATGGAGAAGGGGTATAGTTGGCTGGTTTGAAGCATCATTGCACTGAGTTGCTGAATTTGTTCGGTAAGCGAAGCATCTACAATTTGAAGAGAAAGTCGTTTTGCATTCGAATTTGCAATGGCCCATGTGCTTTCATTGTCGCTTTCGTGGATTGTGTAATAATTGTAGACTCGATAATCTTTTGGGTAGTTCTTGCCGTTAAATTCTCTGATAAAACCTGTTTTGGGTTCTCGTAAATTTTTGTTCATTTGTGTGTGAATGTCATGAGCAAAGGTTAGCCAATCAGGGTTGAGGGTTACCTCATTCAAGTTCAGAGCGGCTTGGCAGACGAGGGCGTAATCAATGGCTTTGGCTGGTATGCCAACAACTTGGCTTTTGTAATTTGCTCGTTGTAGTTGTTTATCAGGAGTGATGAATTGCTCCTTTATGTAACGCATTGTCTCTTCAGCTGTGCTCAAGTGTGAGGCATCCGCGGTCGCGCGGTATCCAGATATGTGAGCACATGCGTATGTTGCGAGAGAACTAGACGTCGATAGTTTTTCTACGATCGAGTTGCTTGGTTTTCTGGAGCGTGAGGACAGCAGCTTAGCTGAAATGGATTCAAGTACCTGTGATAAGGCTGTGGCACTAATGGATTTACTTTTGGCTAAATCTTCCGCGGTGGTCTTCCATGTCAGAATATTTTGTCGGAAGTAGAATCTCTTCGGGTCATCCGTGAGACTAATGTTGCCTATATCGCTGAGCCCGTATGCATGTATTGCAATGTCTAATTCTTCAGCACTTAGTAGCTTTCTTATTTCTTTAAGTGTCCAGAATTTAGGATGATTATTGGGAGCGTCGGATAAATACGCTACCCCTATGGCAAGGCTGCCATCATCTTGGGCAAGATATTGTTTGGTGAAGGCAGCTACGCGATCAGCGGCAATGCGGTATTTCTCGTCTCTTGTACTATGATAGAGCTGATAAAGTGCCAACATGGAGAGTGATTGAACGCGAAGTGTCTTTGAAAATTTAGGTAGGCTTTGGTCTTCACCATTGTAGCCGTTGTAAACTCCACCATCGAGCGGGTCAATGAGACCGTTGATAAGCATTTTATTAGTCACTTTCTGAGCGGTTCCCAGTAATTGCTCTTGTTGGTTGGCTGATTGTTGTGAAAGTCGTGATGCCAGAACCATCAGGTTAATATAGCGTGCAGCGGTAAGGTTATCGAGCTTATCTACTGTATTTGAAATAGGGTTAAATAAGGATTTTACACGCGAGATCGGCTTGATAACCGAGATAGTGCCGTCTTGAGCTGGGTCGCTAGGTTTTGGAATGCCCATTTTTGAGCGTTTTTCGCTATCTCTTCGGCTGTTAGCTAATGTGTATTCAGGAGATTCAAGCCATAAATTATGAACGGTGTCACTTGTCCGTTGGATTAGCGTTTCAATGCTTGATAAGTTATTTGTGCTGACTGGAGTCCATGAAACAAGATTCCCCTCGTAGGAAAACCACGCCAGCATGGGATTGCCCGGCGGCAATCGGGAGCTCAAGGATAGTTGCGTCATGTAAAATTCCATATCTGGGTGCAGATTGGTATCAATGATGGTATTGATGTGATTCTTTCTGATCGTCTCCTTGAGAGGTGAAGACTGGTTGATACTGGCAAGTGTATTTAACATGTTAGGATCAGTGCCCGATCCGATGACTGCGAAAATAATACGCCTCTCGTTGTTGGCTTGTCTGAACAGGTCTTGGTGCCAGTTTTGCCACTCGGCAGCAGAGTCAACCTGGCTGTCTAGTAAAAGGCTTTGTCCCTCAGCGAGTGGAGCTTTCTCATAGGCTTGTTCTTGGTCAGCTTCACTGGTATTGTCTTCATTGTCATCACCAGCTGATCGACAGCTATTAAGAATAAGTAATGAGCAAAGAAGTGTGATTGATAAAACTACTTTGAAAAGTGTTGGCTGCTCTGCGTGAGTTGGCATTAGTTAAGATGGCTGTAATTTTTCTGACCATAGTTTCAATCCCAAAAGAATGCACTTATAAAATCATGGTAAACTGGGTCTTTTATGATGTATAAATATCTCGTGCAGAGGCAAAATAATGCTTTTGTCTGTATGTAGAATCGCTACGTTTTACCAAATTCTTTATTGTTTTGATAACTATTGCCATAACCAGTCAAAAAGGAGGGGTGGGTAAAACTACCGTTTCGATCAATCTTGCTCACGCCTACGCGAGGGCGGGTAAGCGAACACTGCTTGTCGATGCTGACCCTCAAGGTTCGGTGGGCCTATCACTGACGAGGCAATCTCGATCTTTGAGTGGTTTCTATGATGCCATTGCTGATTCTGATTTCCCTATTGAGCAGCTTATCATACCCACCCGCTTGGAGACCTTGAGTATTGTGCCAGCTGGGCGTTGCAGTGATTATGAGCTGGGAGGTGGCGCCATGGGTGTATCTCTACACCGAGTTCGTACTTTTTTTAAGATGGCTGAGGATCAAGGTTTCGACGTGTGTATTATAGACACTGCCGCTGGACTTTTCGGAGCTACTGCGGATGTACTCTCTGCGTGCACCGCAGTAGTAGTCCCACAACAAGCTGAGCCATTAGGTGTGCGATCAGTGCCAAAGATGCTGGAGGCTCTGACGCGTATGCAGATAGTGAATCCTCGCTTGAAAGTTTGTGGTGTGCTTATGACGATGGTCCAGAATCGACTTGTTGAGAGTGTGGAAGCAGTGCAGGCGTTACGTAATCTCCTGCCTGATAAAATGGTGATGCGTAATGTTGTGCCACGAGATGATCTTTTTGTGCGTGCTAGTGCCAAGGGGTTGCCTGTAGGAGTAATGGAGGAGGGCGCAGGTGTGCTGACTGTTTTTGAAAGCCTGCGCGCAGAAATCGATGCTACCATCAATCAATAGAAAACACTGCTGAATTTTAATGGACCCGTTGCAACCATGGTTAGATGCTAAGGAAGTTCGCCGTTTAGCGGAGGGGCTATTGGCTGCGCCTCCTGAAGTAGAACAAGCCGCTGTCGATGCAGCCTATGGGGAAATTTTCGAGGGCTTTGCTGGAGAAGGGGACACTCCAGATTTGAGTGAAATTGAGCTGGCTGTTAAGGGTGAAGCCGGGGTGGTTGATACAGTTAAGAAACTGAAGGGGCCTGTGTCAAAAGTATCTGAAATGCCAGATCAAGACCAACCTGTGGCTGAGAGAGCGTCTTTGACCATAACAGAAGATTCGCCATTCAAAATTTCAACCAGCCAAGAGCATCGTGCGACTGACATTATGGCGGTGAAGGCAAGTTCTGGAGAGCAGACTCGTGAGGTTTATAAATTGCCGTCTGCTGATCAGGAGCTGGCACGTAATTCATCGTCGGAGGCTACCGGGAGCAATGAGCCTATTCGTAAGTTGCAGGCCAAGGGGCCCTTTTTGTCTCGGATTCGTCAGTTTAGTCAGGTGATTAGAGAAGACCTCGGTGCCAAGGCGATGTTCCTCATTGATGTCAATGGTCAGGTCCTTCTGGATGAGGTCGAGAACGCAAAACTTATTCAAGTGGCTAGAACGCTAGCGAATGCATCTCAACGAGCTAACAGGCAGTCTGCTGGTGCAGCAGCAGTGGGGAATCTACATGTTAAGATTGGAGCAAGCTCTACATTAGAGGTGATTCCAGTAGACAGTCGCTATGGTTTGTTGATTCTAGGAGTTGTCTTTCCTGGGCCTATTGGTGCTATTCGTGTAATGGAGGTTGCAGATGAGCTTCATAGGACGATCGAACCCAGATTGTAAAAATGAGGCTGGCAAGTAAGCGGCCAAAATCGACACAATATTTAGACATCGATTCTCATGCC
>CBFHKM010000141.1:0-4931 GCA_965656385.1 Oceaniferula sp. | reverse complement strand
GTTCTTTGGCGGGAAACAGTGATCGAGGTCGCTAAAGAATACCCTGAAGTTGAACTGTCTCACCTCTATGTCGATAATGCCGCCATGCAACTCGTTAAGCAGCCTGGTTCCTTTGACGTTCTCGTCACCGGTAATCTTTTCGGCGATATTCTTTCGGACGAAATGGCGATGATTTCAGGGTCACTTGGCATGTTACCCTCAGCCTCACTTGGCAACAAGAACGACAACGGCCTCTACTTTGGCATGTATGAACCATCCGGTGGATCTGCTCCTGACATTGCTGGCCAAGGGGTCGCCAACCCTATTGCTCAGATCTTATCTGCTGCGATGATGCTACGTTATTCACTCGGTGAAAATGAAGCAGCAGAAGCGATTGAAGCAGCCGTAGACACGGCTATCGACACTGGCCTCCGGACAGGTGACTTGTTCACGGGCAAAGAAGGCGAGCGCAAAGTCGGCACTGTGGAAATGGCAGAAGCGATTGCCGCCGCGATTTAGTCGAAGTTTAAACGAATTTTAGGTTAAATACAATTTCATAGCCCCATGCCAAATTTGGCATCGGGCTATTTTTTTGCACTAAACTCAGTCTCAGAAGTCTTTGCGGACAAAAACCCAACAAGCAATACCCAGAATAAATACCTCAAACCCTAACGAACTACCGACGATATAAGCCGTTGAATGGCGATTATCGTAATCCTCTGTTGCCTTCGCCTCACGAACATCGCTGGCCGATGCCTCATCAGCAAGAAATGCTGACATCATTGTCATATCGTTACCTCGCACGCTAACTTTCTTCTTCAGCAAATAGGTCAGATCACGCGTCTTGGGAAAAGGGATAGCAGCTTTTCTGACGATATTATAGAACCCCACTATATCAGCATTAGCATCAAGCTCCTGATTTGTTTTGCTAGCATTACCTCCACCGACATCGATGCTAATTCCCGAGGCTGGCATTACATAAGCAGCCTTATACATCAAGCTCTCTGTCCATTGCACAGATAAAGTCACTGCCCAAACCAGCAAGGCAACCAAGAGAGAAAACAATGTAGATTTTGTCAATACAGCCACCAAGACTGCTACCGAATAAATCAAACTAAAAACCAAGGTAAGCAACGGCACTGCCCAAAAAATCTCAAAATTCCATGTGTCCAGTCTCATGCCGTGGGCGACAAAGACGATCGCACAGAAAACTAACACTTGGACAGCAACAAAGAGTAAGCTTCCCAAATACTTCACAAGAAAGAGAAGCTGTCTACTTATCGGCTTCGAAATAGCAACATCGATAGAGCCCGTTTTCAGAAAATCAGGAAATACCGGGCACACTGATATCAATGCTAAAACCAGTGCAAACAAACCAAGCCACCATGGAACAAGGTAGTTCGTAAAGATCATCATGTAGAAATAATCAGCGAACATACTTCCCTCGACAATAATGTCATTGTTGATCTCATAAGCACCGAAAAGCATCGATATTCCCTGAGGTGTGAATCCAATAGATGCATACATCATCGCGATCAGTACCGTTAGAAACAATACGATCCAGAACAACTTCTTGGCAGCAAGCAGGCGGTAGGAGTCCCACAATATAGTAAATACCTGCCTCACTTAATCGCCTCCTTTCTGGGTAAACTAGGTGGAGTCGACCCCTTGCGGCTGCCGCCTACTCCTCCAGCGCCAACTGATTCCATAAATAACTCCTCCAATGATTGGCGTAGCTCGCGTAATTCAACAATAGTCACCCCCTCACCTCTGAGAGCATCCAGTATGGGTTGTATGGGTTCTGGATCGCTTTCGTATACAATCATGAAATCTTGCCCCATCTCGTGCCTGATCTGAAAACCCTTTTCTTTCAGTCGCTGCACCAACCCCTCAGACATTGATCCACGAGTAATCAACTCATAGCGACGACTCTTCTCAGTAAGTTGCGCAATGGTTCCTTGTTGAACAATCTCGCCCTTATCCATGATAGCTACACTATCGCAGATCATTTCTAGCTCCCCAAGAAGGTGGCTATTGATAAATACGGTTCTCCCTTCCTCTCTCATGCGCATCAATACATGACGCATTTCATGGCGCCCCTTGGGGTCTACTCCGTCTGTTGGCTCATCAAGAAAAACAATCTCGGGATCATTAGCCAGCGCTTGAGCTAGCCCAATGCGCTGCTTCATCCCCTTGGAGTATGTGCCCATTTTTTGCTTACCCCAATCCTGCATCCCTACCATTTCCAATAACTGCTCAGTTTTCACGCAAGCCTCAGCTCGCGATATACCAGACAAACCTGCCACGTAGCGAATCACCTCTCCTCCCCTGAGATACTCTGGAAAACGAGCGTGCTCAGGCAAATAACCAACTTGAGCCAATGTGGGCTTATGCCCAATGGGAGCTCCTAACATCGTACCTGCACAATGATTCGGATGCACGATACTCATAAGGATTTTCACCAGCGTGCTCTTGCCGGCTCCGTTAGGCCCAAGCAGTCCAAAAATACCACCCTTGGGAACTTGCAATGACACCCCACGTAGAGCCTCCACTCCGCCACGATATCTCTTGCGAGCATCTGCGATATCAATAACCACATCTGACATATTCGACATCCAACACCAGCATCGACAAATGGCAAGTTCCTAGACTCATCAATTTCGCCGCTGAAAAGCTATTCCGCTCTGCTAGTCAACTCTCCACTCGCCAGCCTAGAGCGCAACAACTCCCCTTTTTCTACGTCATTAGCATCTCTGATAATATTACCCTTCTCACCCATCGTGATCGAAAACCCTCGTGCAAAAGTTGACTCTGGCCCCAGTGTCCTGATCAACGACCCCAGATTTTGCAATCGCTCCTCCTGCTGACGAAGCTCATTCTTGACTACACGATCCAGCAAAATCTTGGCATGATCTAAGGCCTCCATCTTGCGTTCCATTGCTTTTTTAGGATCATTAGCGGCATGTAGTATCGCCAGCTCCTTTAGATTAGCGAGTATATCATCGAGTGCCCCCTCAGAAGCATCCTTGAGCTCCTGACGTGCCCTGTCTAGTGTTTGAATTGGCTCACGCAGCGCTTGCTCCGAATCCCTCGGCATAAGCGCCCTCCGCGCTGACTGAAGAATAGCAGTGTCATGCTTCAACCTACCCTGCATTGCTCGCTTCAAAGCATCTCCCTGGCTTTTGACCTGGAGCTGCAGCTCGCTCGCGTCTGGCACAACGAGCTCGATGGCCGCACTTGGCGTCGGTGCTCGCACGTCAGCTGCAAAATCAGAAATCGTAAAGTCGATCTCATGCCCAACCGCTGAAACCACTGGAATCGGACAAGCGTGAATTGCCCTCGCAACGATTTCCTCATTAAAGTTCCACAGGTCTTCTAATGAGCCTCCTCCTCGTCCAGTGATAATGACATCCACCTCGGGCAAACCATACTGCTCGGGATCAGAGAATTGTTCAATAGCCGCCGCAATACTGCGCTCTGCCCCCTTGCCTTGAACTGTAACAGGATACAAAATCGGCTGAACCCAGGGCGCTCGCCGCGTCATGATATTGAGCATATCTTGCAGTGCAGCACCAGTGGGTGAAGTAACCAATCCGATTGCCAGAGGAAAACTAGGTAGCGGTTTTTTCAATGACGCATCAAACAGCCCTTCTTTGTTGAGTTTAGCCTTCAACGCTTCGAACCTCGCCTGAAGGTCACCCATGCCTGCATCCTCAACCTGCTTGACAATCAATTGCATCTGCCCACGTGCCTCGTAGACCGACACCTCCCCCTTAACCCTCACCTGCATACCGTCTTCGGGCTGCGCCTTTGCCTTGGCCGCAGAACCGCGAAAAAGCACGCAGGATATTTGTGCCCCTTCGTCTTTGAGACTAAAATAACAATGCCCACTGGCCTGTCTGCGCAAATTACTAACCTCACCCTCTACCCAAATCTCGCCAATCTCGATTTCGAGTAGGTTTTTCATCCGCCTGACTAGGCGCGTTACACTGAGAGCATCTGACACATGACTACACTCCCCTGCAAGTCTGATTCTGGCAATATGAAACTCTTGCGACTTGACTCTTTGCCTTTGATTCCTAGTCTCCACCCGCCATGGCTGAACGTACTCACACCGACCCAGAGAGAATGGAAAAAATCGTATCCCTTTGCAAAAGCAAGGGCTTCATTTACCAATCAGGAGAGCTCTATGGGGGGCTCAATGGTTGTTGGGATTACGGTCCACTGGGAGCTGAGCTCAAGCGCAACCTCAAGGAATGCTGGTGGCGCAAAAATGTTCAAGAGCGCGATGACATCGTGGGCATGGACGGCTCGATCCTAACCCACCCAGCGGTCTTGACTGCTTCAGGTCACGTCGGTGGTTTTTCTGACCCTATGGTTGACTGTAAGATCTGCAAAAAACGCTACCGTGCTGACCAAATGGATGACGTTCCCATGTGTGAAGCCAAAAAACAGCTTCCCAAAGGTGAAGATAAGCACTGTGAGCTCACAGATCCCAAGGAGTTCAACCTCATGTTTCAAACCAAGATGGGGGCATCAGCTGATGACGATGACCCCAACGCAGTCGCATATCTCCGCCCCGAAACTGCGCAAACTATTTTCGTCCAGTACAAGAACGTCTTGGATTCAACACGTCTAAAAATACCCTTCGGCATCGCTCAGATTGGAAAAGCTTTTCGTAATGAGATCAATCCACGTAACTTCACGTTCCGCTCACGCGAATTTGAGCAAATGGAGATTGAATACTTCTGCCACCCAGATGACGGCATGAAACTCACCGACGAATGGCTTGAGAAGCGACTCGAATTTTATGAGGAAATTGGGGTTCCCCGCAAAAAGCTACATATCCTCGATGTTCCAGATGGTGAGCGCGCTCACTACTCCAAGAAAACCTACGATATCGAATACGAGTTCCCCTTTGGAATCCAAGAACTCGAGGGTGTTGCCTACCG
>CBFHKM010000140.1:0-4969 GCA_965656385.1 Oceaniferula sp. | reverse complement strand
GTAACCGGCGCTGGGGTCGTGGTAGTAGGTTGAGCTACCACCATTGGCACGAAGAGGGCCTTGATATTCGATGACGTTTCCTAGGGTTTTCCAGCCGGAGCCGATGATGGCCTTGGGTACGGCGATTTGTTTTATCTTTGCTCCATCGTCGATACTTTTTTTGATCTGTGGTTTTCCTGTTAGGTCATGGCTGATGTGGATGTAATGTAAGGATCCAACTTCGCGTCCCATGAGGGAGCTTTCGACATCTTGATTGGAGTGCTTGATCCAGCGCTTGCCACCTTGCTCGACGTATTCCTTGCGGTAGCGCTCCCAGACCATGACCATGTGGTCTTTGAAGTCTTGCTCGGATATTTTGTAGAGCGCGAAGTGGCCAAATGGCTGTGCGATCAATTGAATATGGTCCGATTTTTTGGGCAGGTAGTAGCTGATTTGATGGTCTTTTACCTGATCCGATGTGGCGTATCTCTGCTCTCCAAAGATGACGGGGTCATTGAGCCACTTGTTTATCTTTTTGTGAAGGTTTGCTTCGGCGTTTTTGTCAGTCTGGTCAGCTTGGCTTCTGTTCTCCAGATTTTTCAGATTCCTTGTTACGGCTTTTGTGATGTCGCGGTGATGTTCTGCCCTGCGCTTTTCGATGTCTGCGCCAGCGGTATGCTGTAGCCGGTTTTTTGCTGGTTTGGCATCTCTCAAGTCCGAGCTTTGCTCTGAGTCATTGGGGGCTGTTCGATCTTGTGTGGATACTGGGTCAGAATCCTTGTTGCAGGATAGGGTCAGTAGGCTCAATGACAGGGCGAGAGGTGTGATGAGGTGTTGCATGATGTTTGTATGTTATCGATGCATGAAGCTGGCATGCTTTTGTGAATCTATGATGAAACCAAAATGAAAATTGCGTGATACGGTATCACGGTGAGAAGCAAGAGAGGGAGGCCGAGTTGGGGCTGTGAGAAGCTCTTTTAGAGTTTCTGCTCAACGGCTTTGGTGAGGCGCTGCTGGGTATCCTCTGGGAGGCCGTAGCTTGGTATCTCGGCGAGGAAGGCTTTCCAGTCTTTTTCCATGCCGGTGCCCAAGTAGGCGTTGAGACGGGTGGCGACGGTGGAGTCAGCCAGTGACTTGGCATCGGGGTAGGTCTCGCTGAGGAAGTCACGTATTTCAGAGTGTCTGGTGAGGTAGTATTTCTGGTGGTAGCCCTCTGCGTAGGTGAACTCTAAGACGGGGAGGATGTGGGTTTTGACCTTGCTGGGGTCGATGCCGAGGAGCTTTGCCTGGGCCTGTAGGGATGCGGTGGCGGCCTGCAGTTGGTCGTCGTTCTGGTAGAAGACGGCATTCATATACTGGCGCGAGGTGTTGTTGCGGTCGCAGCGGTGGGCTTGCCAGAAATGGTCAAGCAGGTCGCTGTAGCTGATGAGTTCGGGGTCGAAATCAATAGAGATGGCCTCGGTGTGGTCACCCATGCTGTAGTAGGTGGGTTTTTTCTTGGTGCCACCTGCATAGCCAACACGGGTGCGTAATACGCCTTTGAGACTTCCGAACTCGGAGTCTGGTCCCCAAAATCATCCGATGCCAAAGGTGGCAGTCTGATAGGCTCGTTTGGAGGTTTCGTGGTCGAGTGGTAGGCTCTGTGCGTTTACTTGGCCGTCTTCTGTGACGAGCTCTTCCTTGGCGATGCTGTTGTATCCGATCATGACTGTGATGACGCTGGTGATGATGATAATGAGTTTGGTGAGATTGCGCATGGTTGTGTGAGTTATTATCAATGTTGCCAGCAAGGAAGAGTAGCATGGGCTGACAAATATTCCACAGAAAGTGTCTCAGGTGCAGTGAAGCTTCTTCAGGACGTGCTGGCCGTAGCTGATGGTGATGATGGCCATAAAGGCGTTGATGGCACACATGGAGATCCAGAAGCCTTCGAGACCAACGCTAAAGTAATGAACGGCCAGTGGGAAGATGATACCCGGGAGGATGATCTTGCGGGTAAAGGATTCGATAAATCCATACATGGGGCGCTTGAGGGCTTGGAGGAAGCCGATGTAGACGAAGCCGGAGACGTAGGACCACTGGATGAAGGCGACGATGCGCACGTACTTGGTGCCGACTTGGATGACCTCGGGGTCATTGGTGAAGAGACGAACCAAGGGGGTGGCAAAGGCAAGGAGTAAGATGGAGGCTGTGATGATGAGGTAGAGACCGTATTTGAAACAGAGGTGAACACACTCGCGGACGCGATCTGTCTCGCCTGCGCCATTGTTCTGGCCGACGATGGAGACGATGGCTGAGCTAAGGCCGATGGCTGGTAGTAGTGCCATCTGCTCGATTCTGGTGCCGACACCGAAGGCGGCGACCGATGCCTCCCCGTAGAATTTGAGGAAGTAGGTGATGACGAAGAACCCAAGGGCGATGGACATGAGGTTGAAGCTGGTGGGAATGCCTTGGTGCAATATCTGGCGGTAGATCTTGATCTTGGGGATGAGGTGCTCTGCGCAGCTTCTGGTGATGTGACCTCTGTGGACGACGACGCTGAGTAGGTAGATGGCTCCAAGGCCCTGAATGAGGACGGTGGCCCAGGCGATGCCTTTGATCCCCATGGCAGGGAGTCCAAAGCCGCCGTAGAGGAACCATGGGTCGAGGATGAGGTTCAGAAGGAATCCGATGACGAGGGTGCGGCTGTAGGTCCTGCTGTCTCCGTGGGCGAGCAGGATGGCGTTGCTCATGCTATTGAGTAGAAAGAAGATGGCTCCGATGAAGAGCGGGCTGGTGTAGTCTTTGGCGAGCTGAAGGTAGTCGCCACTTGCTCCGAGGATCTGGAAGAGTGGTGTAGCCGCGGAGAGGCCTACGATGCTGACACAGATGGCTGAGAGGATGGCGAGTGAGAAGACTTGGCCGGAGAGGGTGGATTCTTCTTCTTTGTTTTTGGCTCCAATGGCATTGGCAATGAGCGCAGAGGCGCCACGGGAGAGGCCGCCGCTGATGGCGATGATGATGAAGAAGACGGGGAAGGAGAGTGCCATGGCTGCGAGGGCCTCGGTAGAGATGCGCCCTGCGTAGAAGGAGTCCACGACGTTGTACATCGTGTTAAAGAAGAAGCCGATGCTCATGGGTAGAGCGATGCGCCTTATGTGGCCAGGCAAGGGGCCAGTGGTGAGTGAAGGGCTAGCCATGGGTTAGAATTTGATGGTGATACCAGAGGAGAGGGTGATGTCGTCTTGGTCGCTGTCGCCAGCGGGGGTGTTATCAAAGCTCCAGCTGGCTGCAATTCTCCATGCGAGGTGTTTGCTGATGTCTGTGTCCAGTGCGAGGTCAGCGACGAGGTTGTAGTCGTCGGTGTCTGAGGGGTTGATGTGTCCTGTGAGGGATTGCTTGAGGCTGATGCGTTTGTTGATTTCCCAGACGAGCTTCTCACCGGCAACAATAGAGAAGTAGTCGTCGGTGATGCCGCCTACTTTCTCAAAGGTGTATCCAGGACCTACTTCGAAGCTCAGCGTGAGGTGATCTTCTTTGATGAAGTAGTGGCCGAGTGTGACTGCTGGGGTGAGACGGTAGTCGATGTTGGCGATGTCATCACGCAGCAGGCCTAGCCCGATGCCAAGGTAGGTGTTGTCGGTGAGGAGTTTGTTGAGCTGGGTGCGTGTGATGAGTGAGTCAGCGCTGGCGGTGTTGTCTGCTTCGGCGTAGCTATAGGTGCCTGTGAAGAAGAATTCGCCGATGTCCCTGCGAAGTGCGGCGTCGTAGCTCGCGGTGGTGTTGAGGTTGTCGGAGTTGCCATCAGCCATGGAGAGGGTGAGTGAGGCGGTGCTGGTCCAGCCGTCTTGAATGGCCTCGGGTCCTGTGTGGGAGCTGGAGTGGGAGCTGGAGTGGGAGCTGGAGTGGGAGCTGGAGTGGGAGCTGGAGTGGGAGGAGTCTGAAGGGTCGGGGATTTTGCCGGTGGTGCCGTCTTTCTCTGGGTAGCTGCCGAGGGCATAACGCAGGCCGAGGGTGAGTAGGGTGTCGCCAGCTTGTCGATCAGGAGCTGGGGTGCTGTCGTGCTGGTAGCGGAGGGCTGTGCGGATGGCCCAGTGGTCGCTGATAGCTGTGTCGATACCGGCTTCGGTAGTGAGAAGGTAGTCGCTAAAGTCGTCTGCGGCTGGGGTGTAGATTGTAGAAAACCAAAATTTAGAGCGTGCTGCTAGCTGGCGCTCGTAGCGCAGTGCGAAGCGAAGGCTCAAGAAATCATCGGTGATGTCGGCTTGGTCTTGCCATACGTATCCTGGGCCAGTTTCGAAGGAGAGCTTTTGGTCTTTGTTTTTGATGATGTAGTAGCCCGCGACGACTCCGAGCTCGATGCGGTAATCAATGTCGGTGATGTCATCAACAAGGTAGGAGGTGTTGGTTCCCAAATAGGCGCGGTCGTCGAGTAGGTGGCGGTATTCGCCAAAGGCTTTGAATGAGTCGGTGTTTTTTACGTCGTTGTTCTCGGCGTAGTGCCAGTCTGCTCCGATGTGGGCCTCGGTGTTGTTGAGCTCGTAGCTGCTGAGCAGGTGGAGGTTGTAGCTGAGGTTGTCTGCGTTACCTTTGGCGAGGGATGCTCCAGCAGCAGCGGTGTTTTCCCATGGGCTGAAGGTTTCAGCAGATAAGTTGTAGCTGGGTAGAAGAAGCAGGATGCCGAAGAATATTGCTAGCTTTGGCTTGGTGGGACAATGGGATGATCTGATCATGTTCAGGTGGCTTTGTGAAGCCACAGCAAGCTCTGTGCTTAGCTAGGAAAGATCAAGTCGGTAATGTAACTCTAAGCTATATTGTAACTCAGGGCTATATTGTAACTCTGCGCTAAATTTAGAGCGCTTGATCCAAAGTCGCAGTATGGATGCTTCGGCAATCTTAGTTTGCAATCTTAGTTTGCAATCTTACTTCAGTGTTTTGATGTAGGCGAGCAGGTGTGCGATGGTTTCATCTGGCATGCTGTCGATAAGTCCTGTGGGCATGAAGGAGGTTG
>CBFHKM010000139.1:0-5036 GCA_965656385.1 Oceaniferula sp. | reverse complement strand
TCTCATCAAACCAGCGGACCAGTGTCCACGGAGAATGCTCGAGGCGGGTCTCGCATTGATACTCAGAGATGAGGCGTGCTTGTAATACTTCGAACTGAAGCGGACCGACTGCCCCTAGCATAGGAACGGCCTGGACACTACCGTGCACATGGTAGGCCTGAGCGACACCTTCCTTCATGAGCTGCTCCATCCCTGATCGGTAGCGTTTGATGTTGGCGGTGTCTTTATTGACGATGTAGGTGAAGCACTCTGGGGTGAAGCGGGGCATCTCATCATAGACGACCTTGGGGTCGCTGGTGAGGGTGTCGCCGATGAGGAAGTCGTAGTTCCCCACCAGAGCAAGGATGTCGCCTGCATAGGCTGTGTCGAGTGTCTCGCGGTCTTGGCCGAAGAGCTTCTGGGCATTGCCAAGTCTTACTTTTTTGCCGGTGCGCTGGTCGACGACTTGCATATCACGCTCAAAGACACCCGAGACGATGCGGACAAAAACAGCACGGTCGCGGTGCCTTGGGTTCATGTTGGCTTGGATCTTAAAGACAAAGCCAGAGAAGTGATCGGTGTTGGGGTGCACGAGTTCGTCAGCGCTGACTCGCCCTGCTGGGCCAGGAGCCATCTCTAGGAAGCTCTCGAGCATGTTCTGCACGCCGAAGTTATTCATGGCACTGCCGAAGTAGATCGGCATTTGCTCACCAGCCAGTACGCGCTCTATATCCAATGGCTCGGTCAGACCATCGAGCATCTCGACTTCTTGGATCACGGTCTCGTAGAGGTCATCACTGAGTGCCTCGCGGACTTTGTCGTCTTCGATACCAGCGACTTCGAGAGGTGCCTTAAAGGTTCCGCCAGAAGTTCTCTCAAAGAGGTTTACCTCGGCTTTTTTACGATCATATACACCTCTAAAACGCGGCCCATCACCCAGCGGCCAGTTGACGGGTGCGGGAGATAATTTGAGGACATCCTCCAGCTCGTCGATGAGCTCGAGCGGCGGGCGCGAGGGGCGATCCATCTTATTGATAAAGACGAAGATGGGAACTCCCCGCCGACGACAAACTTCAAAAAGCTTCAGGGTCTGTGCCTCGATTCCCTTACCTGCATCGATGACCATGACGACGGCATCGACCGCAGAGAGCACACGGTAGGTATCCTCAGAGAAGTCGTGGTGCCCAGGTGTGTCGAGCAGGTTGACGCAGCAGTTGTTGTATTCAAACTGGAGCACCGTGGAGGAGACTGAGATCCCCCGCTCTTTCTCCATCGCCATCCAGTCACTCGACGTAGACTGCTGCTCTTTTTTAGAGGTGACGCTACCTGCCAAGCCGATCGCACCACCGTAGAGCAGCAGCTTCTCTGTGAGCGTGGTCTTGCCCGCATCGGGGTGAGAGATAATCGCAAAGGTGCGACGACGTGCAATCTCGCGAGCGGAAGCTGCGGTGACCGCATTTGTAGGAACTGGATTTGTCACAACGAGAAGCGTGGTAGCCCAAAGCCTAGGTCATTGCAATGGTAGTATGTGTGACACCCTGAGTGACACCCTGAGTGACATTAGCAATGTCAATGAGCTACCTAGCTTAGCTCCTCGTCGATGAACTCGAGTAAGAGCTCGACAAGCTCGTCGATGGCACTAGGAACTTCTTCCTCAATCTCGGCCAGATGTTCAGTCTCAGACTCGGTGTAGTCGTTGCGGTCCTCGTTGCGAGCACCACACCAGCGGCTTGCATTCATCGGATCAACCAGAGATGTAGCCCCAATCAGCTCGTAAGAATTGATAGTGCGTTGGTGATCGATGCCACTCTGCCAAAACTCATGGAGGCAGTCCTCGCTCTGCAGGATCGGAACAGTCTCATAGATATCGAGAACTGCGCGCTCCTCACGACTGAGCTCACGCTCTCCTGCTTCGCTTTCGAGCTGATCGATGACAACCTCGATCTTATCCGGCCATTCAATAGGGTCCTGTGCAAACATTCTTCGCGAGGCATAAAATAAGATCGTAGGGTTTGCCAAGTAAAACCTGTGCTTCTTTTCAATCTATTTTGATAAAACCTGATCCTGGACCGCTTGAAGCTAGCTCTGTGGTCACTAAGCACCGCGTTTCACACACAAATCTCTAGCCATCATCGGCACACGTGCTAAGCCTATGGCCCAGTCGTATTTGCTGCAATTCGCATGAACCATTTGATTCATTACTCACGCCTTTGCTCTATTCTCATTCTCGCCTTGGTCACATCCTGCGTGAATCCGGGCAGCTCGACAATGCGTGCTCAGCAGGCAGCCCGACTCAGCCATGATCTGCAGCAGCTCTCAACGACTGTCAGCAAACGTGAGGCAGACAAGATGGCAACGACAGCCATAGAGCAATCGATTCGAATCTCTCAGGATTACAAGCCGATCCGCCTCGCTTGGTTAAACAATAGCCTCGTAAACATCGGCCTGCGACAACGCGGCCTATGTTACCACTGGCGCAATGATTTGTTCCCGCCGCTCTTCAAGCTAGAGTCAAAAACACTCAAGCTACGACTCGCCACCTCAAGCCGCGGCAAATACTTTGAGCATAATGCCATCGTAGTGTCCGCCAAGGATACAACCTTTGAGCAAGGCTTGATTCTCGATCCATGGCGTGGAGGAGGCCACCTGTGGTGGGGTCGCCTTGGTGAAGACAAATATCCATGGGTGCTACTCGACCGCAAGCAAACACCAGTAGTACTGCGTCCCATGCTGACACCAGATATGGTTTCAAATCAGGAGAAAAAGCAAAAGAGGTAGCAAACAAAGCAGCAAATCCTCCGCTAATCCTCGGCAAATCCTTGTCGATACGAAAAAAACCAATGAAAGCCCAGGAGATCGGGCTCACCAAATGAGACACACTAGCGACGATTCAAGGCTAGCAATAATTGCACATAAAACAGCAAAATCTGCGAGGCAAGAATAACAGCTTTGATATAAATGTTAGGTGTAGCAAGGATGCTACAGCTAAGGTTATGAAATTGAATCAAGCAAAGGATAGAGATACCTCCCCAACCGATCATCACCAGCAAGAGCGGCAACAAGCAAGGCATTGGATCGATCCCACCTGCGTGGCATTAATAGCCACCGTCTCGCTCAATTTATTATGCTGGCTGGCATTAGCATGGCTAATCGCCACAGCAGTGGCCTTGATGTCTTAGCCGACACATGCTTTGGCATAAAAGAACTAGCCACCAGCTCTTCCTCCTACAGAAATCACTATCCCCCAGTCTGCTGGCTCAGCTAGCCAGCTAGACAGTTAGCTTGTTAGCTTGTTAGCTCACTACTCTATCACGGCAGCAACGACCGAGATCTCGACAAGCAGTTCAGGTCGTGCCATACGAGCCTCGACACAGGCCCTGGCTGGCGCGTGCCCCTCCGGCACCCATGCGTCCCAGACTTCATTCATCGCGGCAAAGTCTTTCATGTCACGCACGTAGACGGTGGCTGAGAGCATATGCTCACGATCTGATCCAGCTTGTCCCAGTAGCTCGTCTACTTTCTCCAGCATCGTCTCAGTCTGCTCAGTGATGCCTTGGGTGGCATCTTTGCACACCTGCCCACACAGGTAGATGGTGTCGTTATGAATCACGATACGGCTCATGCGCTGCTTTGTCTCTTGTCGCTCAATGCTCATGGCTGATGCATAGCATCATTCCGTGTCAGAACCTAATCATGAATAACATTTTGACACTATTTTCTGGAGCACACGCTCATGTAATACAAGCATCCTGGCTTTATGTGAGCCAAATACATGCGCTTACTTAGTGGTTAGTTACCAGATACACATTTATAATTACAGCATTGGCAAACAGCTACAAACCTGTAATGTTGTAAGGTCGTTTTTTATTATGGCTGTGATCATCCATACAACAAACGATGCAACCCTTGCCATGAGAAAGAAAACAAAGCGACGCTACATGTTGATCATTTTACTGATCATCGCACTAGCCTCAACGTCTTTTCTGGTGAGCCCCTTGACTCAACCTAATGAGAGCATCCCTCATGAAAAACATGCAGCCGACCCCCAAATATCTGGGCAGACAGACGATGCCAGCCGACTCAATAAGGCAAAGGTAAGCGAGATCTGGGAAATCCCAGTTGACCATGAAAACCCTGAAGCACAAATTGCCGAGCTACTAAAACGCGCTCGCAAAGACGGCCTGAAGGTATCGATCGCAGGTGCTAGGCACACTATGGGCGGCCACACCATCTATCCTGGCGGCATTGTCATTAACACCACCCCATGGAATCACATGGAGCTCAATACCACGCACGACATCCTTAAAGTTCAGGCTGGAGCGCTATGGGAAGACGTCGTTCCTTACCTCAATACGCACGGCAAATCAGTGAGCGTTATGCAGTCTAATAACTCCTTCTCTGTGGGTGGATCCATCAGTGTTAACTGCCACGGCTGGCAATACGACCGACCACCCATCGCCTCGAGCGTGGAGTCATTCCGCATCATGCTCGCCGACGGCAGCATCAAGCACTGCTGCCGAGAGCAGAACCAAGAATTATTCTCTCTTGCCCTGGGCGGCTACGGATTATTCGGCATCATCCTTGATGTGGAGCTTCGTGTCGTAGCGAATGAGACATACCGGTTGGAACAATACATTGTGCCGGTTAACAAATCGTTAGGAACCTTTGACAATAAGATCAAAAACCAGCCCGGCCTAGAAATGGTCTACGCCCGGATGAATATCGTGCCCGACGATCTACTTGGAGAAGTTATCCTCAACGCTTTTTATCGCATGCCTCAGTCTGAGGGTAGTGATATTGGCGTGAGCGACAAGCTCCTCGAGCCGAGCTTGATCGAGCTGCGCCGCGCCGTGTTCCGAGGCTCTGCCGAGAGCTACTTCGGCAAGAAGCTGCGCTGGAACGCGGAGACCAAGCTTCAACCCAGCCTCAAGAGCAAGTCCATATCACGCAATCAGCTTCTCAATGAGAGTGTCGAGGTGTTCGAGAACCGCACGACGGACACCACCGACATCCTCCATGAATACTTCGTACCACGTCACAGAGCCGCCAGCTTTGTC
>CBFHKM010000138.1:0-5038 GCA_965656385.1 Oceaniferula sp. | reverse complement strand
CCACGGTGAATGTTGCCATCACGACCACGCATTGGGCCGTTCACAGATCCCAAATAAGTCCGGGTGCAATCAATTAGCTCTTCACCAAAAGCAGTACGGCCAGCCTGATCACGAATGAGCGGCGCGTATACGTCTTTTCCTTTTTCTAAACATGATGCCATAGAAGCACTAACCGCTTCTTGACCCTTGCCTAAATAAACACCACCTACAATTTTCCCTGCCTTGTAGAGACTGCCTAATTTGTTCTCTAGCACTCGAGCCGTGAGCATTGCATTGAATACTCGCCGCACGTGCTCACGCCCTGAAGTTTGATCTAGATCTTTGGTGTTGTCATCCATGCAATGCAGATGGGGTATTAGTTATAGGGTGATGTATTAACAGCGATGTATCATCTGGGCACTAGACGATAAACCTTCAGCCAGCAACCAAAGGTGATTGCAGCACATCCACATCTTAGCGACAGCTAGCCCACGCCTGCAATAGCATTCTTTGTCAAAGAACCGCGGCTTTTCCTCAAGAAACCATTGCATTAGCACGGCATTATCTTCATAAAAAGCCCGCTTCAGCGGCAAACTGATTCATATTCAACCATGGAAACAACACTTCTCATCCTTGCAGCCGGTATGGGCAGCCGATACGGCGGCCTCAAACAAATGGACCCAATGGGGCCCAATGGCGAAACCGTCCTCGATTATTCTGTATACGATGCCATCAGGGCTGGCTTCAAAAAAGTCGTCTTCATCATTCGTGAAGACTTTGCTGATGCTTTCCGCGAGGGAGTCGGTGCTCGTTTCGAAGGCAAGATCCAAGTTGAATACGCATTTCAGAAAATCGATGATTTGCCAGAGGGATTTGACGTCCCCGAAGGTCGCGAAAAACCTTGGGGCACAACACACGCCATTCGTGCTGCAAGACATGTTGTCAATGGGCCATTTGCCGTCATCAACGCCGATGATTTCTATGGGGCTGATGCCTACCTTCGCATTGCCGATTACTTCAAAAACCTTGACCAGCAAAGCGGTTCAATTTCTCATTATTGCATGGTTGGTTACCACATTAACAAAACCCTCTCAGATCATGGCGATGTGAATAGAGGCATCTGTTCCGAATCGAACGGCCTACTCAGTAATGTAGAAGAAATCACTGAAATCAAAAGAGAACAAGACGGCAAAATCTACGGCAATCAACTCGATGGCACCCGTATTGTAATTAACGAGCAGGCACTGGCATCTATGAATTTCTGGGGCTTCAATCACAGCTTCTTCGCTCAGCTCGAGGAGCATTTCATAAAATTCCTCAAGGAATCTGGTCACAAACTCAAATCCGAATGCTACATACCTACTCTCGTTGATGATTTAATCAGTCAGAAAAAGGCTGACTGCCGCTTGATCGAAACGACCAGCTCGTGGTTCGGAGTTACCTACCCCGATGACAAACCACATGTTGTTGAAGCTATCTTGAAACTTGTGGACCAAGAAACCTACCCAAGCCCACTAAGTTAATACACGCTCAAACCACCAAGACTACTCCCCCTCATGAAAATACTTATCACAAACGGCGCCGGCTTCATCGGCTCTCACATCGCAGGGCACTTTCAGGGAATAGCCTCTGTAGCTGGTGTGAAAAAAATCGGGTGAGCTTTAATCAAGCACCCCGACTTTCCTTTCAACTCAATCGAGCTATACTGTAAGAATGCTGCTAATGATGCTAAAGCTAATATACATTACAATCACTGCAATTATGACGACCACCTTATCCCAAGGCTATGGTCCCATCAACTTCAGCAAGAGCAATTTTTCAGGCTCTACATTAGCTCAAACCATTGCTCGCGCACCGCTGACAGCGAATAAGTCATCCGCATCTATATCACCAAAGCAAAAAAATGCCAGAGGACTAAATGCGAAGCCTCAGGCTCGCGTCACCGTTCTTGGATACCATGATTTTTCTTCAACCAAAGATGCTACAGAGATGCTCATTACGACGGGCAAGTTCCGACGACAAATGCAAGCCATCAAAGACCTCGGACTCGAGGTTATCAGCCTCGAACAGTTCATCGCGTGGAAAAAAGGCGAAATCACAATAAATGACCGATCTGTCTTGATAACCATCGACGATGGCTGGAAGTCTATTTACACCGATGCTTATCCTATTCTCAAAGAAATGGGATTCCCCTTCACCATCTTCCTCTACACCGATTACATAGGAGGAGGATCACATGCACTTACATCAAAAATGATTAAAGAAATGCAACGACACGGTTGCAGTATTGGAAGCCACTCGATTTCACATCCATACCCCAGTGACTTCAAGGCAGAACGAGCAAAAGGAGACACCTCCTACCGGTCTTTTTTGCACCGTGAAATGGGTCAATCACGCAAAAAACTGCAACAACAATTTGGAGGCGTAGTAACCTCTTATGCATACCCAGGGGGGTTCATCACAGGTGAAATGCTACCCATAGCAGCCGAGCATGGATACCAATGTTTATTTACGGTTATCCCCGGCAAAACCACCCAATCCACATCCAACTTCACCATCCCACGCTATATCATTCTGGGGACACACGATTATATCTTTCGCAATGCTACAAGCTTCAATGCAACCAAAACTTCAGCCGCGACGATTGGCGCAATCGTGCAAACAACTCGGCACCCTGTTATTCCCGCACCGGGCTCAATCATCTCCACCCGCCTACCGAGCATTACAGCTGACCTATCTAACGTCGAAAATATCGACCCTGAATCTCTCGTGATGCGTGTCACAGGCTTTGGCAAAGTACCCGTTCAATATGATCCAGCTCGTAAAACAGCCGAATGGAAGGTAAACCGTCGTTTACGAGGTCAAACTTGCGAAGTCAGCCTGCAGTGGCACACGCTCAACGACAGCAAATACGACAAGCCAATCACGTGGACTTTCCTTATAAATAGGCAAGCAGCATACCAACTCAAATAGATTAACCATACTTACACATTATGTTCTCATCATTATCAGACAGCCTAGATAAAACATTTAGAAACCTCAGAGGCGTAGGCAAAATTTCGGAAAAAAACATCACCGATGCTCTTCGTGAAATTCGTCTCGCACTGCTAGAGGCAGACGTAGAGTTTGGAGTTGCCAAAGATCTCATCGCAAAGATTAAGGATAAATCAATGGGCGTAGATGTGCTCAAGTCGATCAAGCCAGGTGAGCAAATTGTCAAAATATTCAACGATGAGCTCACCGCACTGCTGGGCGGAGACGCAGCCCCACTCAATCTGAACCCACCTGCACACATCCTTTTGTGTGGACTCAATGGCGCCGGTAAAACAACCACTTCAGGCAAGCTAGCTTTGCGCCTCAAAAAAGAAGGTCGCCGCCCATTACTCATTGCCTGCGACCTCTACAGACCTGCCGCTATTGACCAGCTTGCTACCCTCGCGCAGCAAATTGATGTGCCCTGCTTCACCCCAGACCCAGGTGAAAAAAACCTCATAAAAGTAGCAAAACAAGCTCTCAAGTGGGCAAAAACTCAAAACGGAACCACACTTATTTTTGATACCGCGGGTCGGCAAGAGATTGATGACCACCTCATAGCTGAGCTCAAGGACTTGCATAAGTTTGTTGAACCTGGCGAAACTTTACTAGTCGCAGATTCAGCAACAGGACAACAAGCAGTATCAGTTGCCAAGCACTTTGATGATGCCATAGGCATTACTGGCATCATCCTGACTAAACTTGATGGTGATGCTCGTGGCGGCGCCGCACTCTCGATGCGTGCAGTCACAGGCAAGCCGATCAAATTTATCGGTGAGGGCGAAAAGCTAGATCAGCTTAACATCTTCCACCCTGACCGCATGGCCAGCCGAATTCTGGGCATGGGCGATGTCGTTAGCATGGTCGAAACAGCTGCAGAGAATATTGACGAAGAAGAGGCCATGAATGCGGCCAAACGACTTCAATCAGGCAAATTTGATTTTAATGATTTCCTCGACCAAATGAACATGCTCCGCAAGCTCGGCCCACTTGACGGACTGATGGGCATGCTTCCAGGATTCAGTAAAATTAAGAAGCAAATTCCAGCAGATGCATTTGATGAAAACCGGATGAAGCGCATGGAAGCCATTGTCTTATCCATGACTCAGAGAGAAAGATCAACCCCACAACTCATCAAGGGTACACGCCGTAAAAGAATCGCGGCAGGATCAGGCAACACCATCATTGAGGTAAACCGCTTCATTAAGCAATTCACCCAAATGCGTAAAATGATGAAATCCAAGGGTAAGATGAAAGAAATGATGAAGCAACTGGGTGGAATGGACGACATGGGTGACATGATGGGCGGCATGGGTGGCGGCGGAGGAAAACTACCGAAGCTACCCTTCTAGCTGCCTCTTACTCAGATCGTCCTAACAGCTTATTGGTATCTTTTACACCAAGGCCCTGCTGCTCTTTCCAATCGATTATATCAGGCTCTTGAAAGACTCGCCTGCGTACATCGGTTTCAGCGTCACTAGGCCGTGCCAGCCGCCTGCCCTGCTGCTCAACTGCGGTCGTTTTACTATACCGACCTGTTTCATAAACTCGGTCATTCGCTCTTGCCCTCTGACCCTCAGCCAGTGCTTGTTTTTGAACAAACCAGGGCTCCATCTTGTATCTACTTGCGTCAGTATTCCCCTCATACTTCTTGCGCTCAATCCCTCGACTACCTGCCCACCTTTTCTTCGCATAGGAACGTGTCGTATAGTCCTTGCCGCTGAAATCTCGGTTCGACACCATATTACTTGCTTTGCCCTCAAATGTACTACGAAGATCTGACTTCATCTGCGGATTTCCAGCCTCATCTTTGCCAACACTAAAGCGCTCAGGATTTCCCCAAACGTCAACCCTAGCCTGTGATTTAGTCACCGTTCTTTTGCTTGCACAGGACACTAAGAATACCAGTGCAAGCAAGCATGTCAGCAACCATTGCAAATAAGACATAACGTTGGTAGTGTCTCATCAATCAAGCTGACCATCAAGTCGGGATTCATTGTTGAATCAGATCAGTAATCTAGATTGG
>CBFHKM010000137.1:3589-5043 GCA_965656385.1 Oceaniferula sp. | reverse complement strand
TGACATTTTTTTGTAAGGTTACTAAGCCTTAAACCATTGCGGTGTAATACTTCGATGGTTTTCATGTTGTTGGGTGACGGAATCGGCTAAAAATCCACTCGCCAAAAGCAATGTTTTGATGCAAGTTATTGCTGTCTATGGCTTTGAGCTCTCCCTCAGTTAAACCTGACCAATTTCTCGTTGGTGGTGGAGTGCCCGCGTGTCTCAGCGCTAAGTATGCAAGCCGACGCAAATTTTTAAGTGTAGCTGGCATCACGGCAGCAAGTGTGGTCATCGGTGCGCCCAAAAGCAGGGCGGCTTTCTTTGGCCTTATTGGCAACAAGCCGGTTCCTGGTATTCCGCATGCGTGGGTTCAGGCGAAAGGATCTGATGTTACTAGATACGCTCGATACATACAGGGGCTTAATCTACGTAATATCACTCCGCGCATGGTTTTGTCTCCTCATTTTAAGTCGAGGGGCGGGGTGTCAAACAGCTTGCCTCCGATGAGCTATTGGAAGAAGGCAGGCCCCACATTAAAGCTAATCGACAAGATTGTGACTCGCATCGGCTCTCCACTTAAGGAGATAGCATCTGCATATAGAAGTCCGAGATACAACCGCGCAGTGGGAGGCAGATCAAAGTCCTACCACATGCAAAATATGGCATGTGATATTAAGTTTCACGGTGTGTCCACCTACCATGTAGCTTCTGCGGCAAAGGAGCTCCGTAACCAAGGTTTCTACAAGGGCGGAATTGGTCGGTATTCTGCCTTTGTTCACGTTGATACAAGAGGAATTAACGTGGATTGGTAAACTCAGTAAGTTTCTCACCTGTAATTTTACGATCTGTAATTTTGAGCGCCATTTGGCGCTTTTTTTGTTACTAGGCCCAAAAAAAGAGCACCCTAAATGCAGGGTGCTCTTGTTGAAATTAGACAGTATCTAAACTTAGATTTCGACTGAGTTGATAGTCTGTAGAATACGACCGGCAATCTTGTAAGGGTCGCCCTGTGAGTTGGGACGACGATCTTCGAGATAGCCTTTGTAGGCGTCGTCTTTGACGAAGCCGTGTGGAACACGAACGGAGGCACCACGGTCAGCTACACCCCAAGAGAACTTGTCGATGGACTGTGTCTCGTGAAGGCCGGTGAGGCGTTGATCGTTGTCTGGACCGTATACGGCAATGTGCTCTTCGGTGAATTCTTCGAATGCATCCATTAGCTTAAGGAAATACTCCTTGCCACCGACCTCACGGAGATGATCAGTTGAGAAGTTGGCATGCATGCCTGAGCCGTTCCAGTCACCAGTAATTGGCTTACAGTGCCACTCAACATCTACTTCAAACTCTTCACAGAGGCGGAGTAGGAGGAAGCGGGCTACCCAAATATCGTCAGCTGCTTTCTTGGAGCCTTTGGCAAATACTTGGAATTCCCATTGGCCTTTGGCGACTTCGGCGTTGATTCCTTCGTGGTT
>CBFHKM010000137.1:0-3489 GCA_965656385.1 Oceaniferula sp. | reverse complement strand
GCTTTCTTGGAGCCTTTGGCAAATACTTGGAATTCCCATTGGCCTTTGGCGACTTCGGCGTTGATTCCTTCGTGGTTGATTCCTGCGTAGAGGCAGAGGTCGAGGTGTGTGTCGGTGATTTCACGAGCGATTCCTCCCACATTAGCAAATCCAACTCCACAGTAGTATTCACCCTGTGGTCCTGGGTATCCACCTTTGGGGAAGCCAAGAGGAACTCCCTCTTGCATGAGGAAATATTCCTGTTCGAAGCCGAACCATGTGCCTTCGTCGTCAGGAATGGTGGCGCGACCATTCGTTGAGTGTGCTGTGCCGTCAGGAAGCATGACTTCGCACATGACAAGAATGCCATTTTCACGTGTTCCGTCTGGGTAGAGCGCTACTGGTTTGAGCACGCAATCGGAGTCGCCGCCTTCAGCCTGCTGAGTGGAAGAGCCGTCGAAGCCCCAATCTGGAAGCTGGTCCAGAGTAGGGAACTCATCAAAGTCCTTGAGCATGCACTTGGTGCGGAGGTTTTGAACGGGTGTGTAACCGTCAAGCCATATGTAATCGAGTCTGTATTTAGCCATGATGTTTTTCTATGATGGATATGTTGTTGTCTGTGGTGCCTCTTTAGTGCTGTGGCATAGCAATAGCGATTTGTTATTTAGCAGATAGTGTGCCAATCCTTGGAGATATGGTGAAATTAAGCCTTATCATCAAGCTCATGCACTTCGAGTGCAATTAGCGTGGTATCGTCTTTGCCGTCATTATTGACAGCGCGAGTCATCAGAGCCTCAGAGAGCTCACTTGTCGAGTCTGGGTTTTTTAAAAATGCAGTGTGTATGTGCTTCTCCCAAAGGCCGTCGATGAGGCCGTCGCTGCAGAGCAGGAACCGATCGCCTGATTGATAGGGGAAAGTTGCCATGTAAGGTTTGACTGAGCTATGCCCGCCACCGACCACTTCGTAGAGCGCAGACCTTCTCGGATGGGCTCGGAATTCTCGCTCACTGATTTCACCTCGGTTAAGCTTTTTCCATACAAAGGTGTGATCGGCGGTTAGTTGGGTAGTCGTCGATTCATCATTATGACGTCGATTGACATATAATCGACTGTCACCAACATTGCAAAAATAGAGGTTTTCTGGGGTGAACCAAGCCAGAGCGAGAGTAGCGGCCATGCCTTTTTTTTGCTCATCTTGGGCTGCGTCTGCATTGATCGCCAGATGCACGGCCTGAATGGCTTGCTGCATGTGGTGGAGATAGTCTGGATGGAGGCCAGATGCCGCGGTTTTAAAGGTGCGCGGAATCATTTCGCTGAGATATTCCAGTAGTAATTGTGAAGCTACATCGCCAGCGTTGCCGCCTCCCATGCCGTCGGAGACAGCAAATACGAGATCATGCGATTCTAGTGAATGCCGGCCATCTTGCCCAAGTCGTGAGGCGCCCTCAATATCTGAGGCGAATGCCAGCCATGCGTCATCGTTGATTGGTTTTTTACTTCCAGAGATAGAGTCAGCGGACCAAGTGATAGCCATGGAGCGCGAGGCCGTCTTATTGGACGGAGAGCCTGGCAGGAATGGATTTGGATCGTCGGACACGAGTATCGTGGTTCAGGAGGGGTCTTCATTCTGCTCAGGCAGATCCATTAAAGTCGCTAGCTCAAAATCAATAATGCAAAATCGACCTTCGTTCGGATCATAGGTGATGTTGCGCGAAAACGGATCGTCATGGCGAACTCCAAACTTAGTCTCTAGATCATGGAAAATTTTATCGGTCTTTTTCTGCGAGATGTCGGGGGCAGGAGAACCACAATTGGTGGTAGTTAGGTGAAGCTCGCTCTCGTCAGATTCGATATAGCGTGGGACATAATTACAGCCCCTCTCCTCAAGGGCTTTTAATACGCGAATTTCATTGGCGAAGCGTTCTTCTTTATCTGTGCCACGAAAATATTTGTGCACGTTGCCATAAAAATCAATTTTGACCAGAGATCGGATGCCGTCTTTGAGATTTCTCATCGTTCTTTAAAATTTGTTGAATGCGGTTGGTAGAGGATCCGAGAAGGTTTAGCTGGCTAGTTTAAATCCAAGCCAGACAGCGGCCAGACAACCCAAAACCGACACGGCTATATTGATTATAGCTAATATGGGAGAAGATGAGAAGAGTTTCTGTGTGTCTAAAGCAAAGGTGGAAAATGTGGTGAAAGCGCCTAAGAACCCAGTCACTGCAAAAGGATGTAGCCATGCGGGATGGCCATCCGCTCGTGAGGCAATGAGGCCGAAGACGACACCAATTAAGAAGCTTCCAAGAAGGTTGCAAGCAAGGATTCCGACAGGAATGCGGTGAAGGCGGGTCTGCTCCGCCAGAGCTTGAACCCCTGATGAGAGCGCGAATCGCGATATAGCGCCTAGGCCGCCACCGATGAATATGTAGAACAAGTTCAAGAGCTTGTAGGCTTGGTGATGGATCGCATTAGTGCGGCCACTTTTTCAAAATCTTTGATGCCTGGCGAAAGCTCGGCTCCAGAGGCGATATCAAGTGCGGCAGGGTGAACTTGATCGATGGCTTGGCTTGCATTTGCAGGTGTGATGCCACCTGCAAGTAAGACGGGTATATCCGAGTGTTGCTGGATAAAATCCTGAGCATGAGTCCAGTCGAAAACTTCACCTGTGCCGCCGTAAAGACCAGGAGCAGGAGTATCAAGCAGAATAGCACTTGCTTGATAGTCAGTAATATTTGCAAGCGAGTCTTTGTTGCTGACGCCGATTGCCTTGATGAATGGTAAGCCGGCATCAGCATAAGTAGAACAATACTGCGGTGATTCGTCTCCGTGAAATTGAGCAATGTCGATGAGGCCATCATGAAGAAGCTGAAGTGGTATCGATTGCTCTGCGTTCACAAAAACACCCACGCGCGTGATTCTTCCGCGGGACTTGTTTAATAAAGAGGTGGCAGCTTCTGGGCTAAGAAAGCGTTTCGATTGTGGCCAGAAATTAATCCCCATCGCATCAACTCCCATCGAGATGAGTCTCTCGGCATCTTCGTCGAGAGTAACGCCGCAAATCTTCAGTGATGTCTGGTCTGTATCGAGGAAAGACAATGAATTATAAAATGGATGAAAGGTTGTCTATTCGACATTCTGAACTTGTTCACGGATCTTTTCGAGCTCGATCTTAGCATCGACGATGAGCTGAGCGAGTACAGCATTGTTGGCTTTGGATCCGATGGTGTTGAACTCGCGATTGAGCTCCTGGCAAAGAAAGTCAAGCGGTCTGCCGATAGGTTCATCTTGTGCCAAGTATTGGCGGAATTTCTCAAAGTGAGAACGCAAGCGAGTTAGCTCTTCGGTAATGTCCGAGCGATCGGCAAAGATGATGATTTCTTTCAGGATGCGCTCGTCATCAAGATCGAGATCCAGTCCGGACTCGGTGAGGCGCCGGTGCAGGTTTTCCTTGTGCTTGACCATCACAGATGGTGCTTCGGTCTCGATTTGACATGTGATGCTTTCCAGGCT
>CBFHKM010000136.1:0-5195 GCA_965656385.1 Oceaniferula sp. | reverse complement strand
CCTCTTCCGGCCAAACACATCCTTGAACTAGTCAAGCTCGTCGAGGCAGGAACGATCTCAAACAACCAAGCCAGAGAGGTATTTGCCGAATTATGGGAAAAACCAGACATTAAGCCTGCGGACCAAGCCAAAGCAATGGGTTTCGAACCTGCCGACACCGGTGCTATTGAATCTATTATTGACGAAGTCATAACGGCTAATCCCGACAAGGTGACTGAAATTCAAGCAGGCAATGAGAAACTTGTTAACTTCCTTACCGGACAAGTCATGAAAGCCTCCAAAGGCAAAGCAAACCCGAAGATGGTAACGGACAGCCTAAAAAACAAACTTCTATGAGGCACTTTTATATCCTTGCGTGGATCCTTCTCTATTCACCTATTCACGCTGGTGTTTATGGCGATCTCGAATTCGGGGACAGTCGTGAATTAGTTACAAAGAAACTCGGACAAAGCGTCCTTATAGAGCAAACCATCGATGAGACTTATAATGCAAGAACAGGTCTCAATGGCATCTATAAATGCAAATCCAAGATTGCTGGTTTAGCATGCTGGCTTTATTTCAACTGGGACGAACAAGGCGGATTGAACGAAATCACGTTAAGATCAGAAAGCCTTGATTCAAATCTCTATGAAACAGAGCTCAAAAATGCCTGGCGTGAATCTAGTGCGCTATTCTCACGAGTATACCAAAAGCCTAAACAACAAGCTCCCTATCCTCCACTGAGCTCATTCAAAGATCATCAAATGATGATATCGCATGTATGGGAAAACAATGATAAGACCAACATTCTCATCGGTACGGGAATGGTTAAAAACCAGTGTTTTCTTTTCATCCGCTTCATTAGCACACAGACCAATCTCAGTCCCCAAGAGTGATTGTGGTAGAGTGGCACAATAGCCATGCCAGACTATAACCACATCTCAACTGGCTAGAGACTAGCTCCCGAGTGGCAGCAATTCATTGTATCGCTCTACCGCCAGAGCTTTGCCTGTCTCCTCATCAACATCGAGTAGCAAGCCACAAAGTCGAACCTGTCCTTTTGCAACAGGAAAGCGTGTCGGCATGCCTGTTTTAAATCTCCACACGACAGATTCCACACTGCGACCAAGCACCGATCTTTCCGGCCCGCACATGCCAGCATCTGTGATGTGCGCAGTGCCATGTTCTAAAATACGTTCATCCGCCGTTTGCACGTGGGTGTGGGTTCCTGCAACCGCAGACACTTTACCATCTAAGTGATACCCCATCGCGATAGACTCGCTAGTTGTCTCTGCATGAAAATCGACAAAAATAACCTGCACCCCCTCCTGCTCACGAAGACGCAATGCCTCCGCCTCGATGGCAATAAAAGGGTTTTCAAGCGGCGGATTCATAAAAGTGCGGCCTTGGCCATTGATGACTCCAATCTTTCCTTTTTGAGTTTCCAATACCACACTGCCGTTGCCTGGAGTGCCCTCAGAGTAATTAATCGGCCGCAAAAGCCTAGGTTCTGTGGGAAGATAATCGACTATTTCCTTCTGATCCCATATATGATCTCCTGACGTAAGCACCGCAACACCACAACGCAGTAAATCAATGGATATCTTAGGAGTAATCCCTCTACCCGCAGCTGAGTTTTCACCGTTTGCGATAATGAAATCAATTTCCTTCTCGCGTTTTAGACCAGGCAAGCGACTAATCACCCCTTTACGACCTGGCTCACCTACAATATCTCCTAGAAAAAGAATTCGAATCACGCCCATAGTCAAGCACACTGTTTCACATCAGCCAACCCCTAAGCCTCAATCTTAACCTTTTTAATATCTACGATGATGACACCTAGTCACGGCAGAAAACTCTACCCCATTATTGCGCTACTCTTAGTGCTGCTTATTGCAGCTGGTGGCTACATTATGCTCCTGGAAATGCAGCAGAAACCAAGCTATTATTCCACAACAGCAGAGAGCACACCCGAGACAACTATCACCGAGAAGCCAGAAACAGGCTTAGCCGACCTCGGGCAGCAACCCAATTGGACTACTCTTGATTTATGGCAAGACACGATCACTCATGACGATTTTCTCTATTTATTAACCGAAATTTATACCACTGACGATTCTTGGAAGCGCTTCATAAGAATCTACCCAGATCACGCAATTATTCGTACGGACACAAGCATACCAGGAGCGACATACAGGCTCAATTTCGCAAGCGTGATCAGCGAAGCCTCCCCGAATAGGAATTGGAATAGCGTTGGCGAGCTCCCTCCCGGCACCGCAGACAAACCGCTAGCGGGGGTGCACATCGCTATCGACCCAGGACATATTGGCGGAGATTATGCCAAAACTGAGGCACGTTGGTTTCAAATTGGCACACACCCTCCCGTGAAAGAGGGAGACATGACTTTACTGACCGGGAAAATCATAAAAGAGCAACTAGTAAAACTGGGCGCAAAAGTTTATCTCATCCGAGGATCTAACAACCCAGTAAACCCCAAGCGCCCAGACGACTACCGTGATGTAGCTCTTGCCAAAGCAGCATCACAAGGCATCACCGATGAGAAGACTATTAACTCATATCAAAATAAACTCTTCTACCGAACTGGTGAAATCCGTGAGCGAGCTCGCCGTGTTAACCTAGCCTTTAACCCAGACCTCGTATTATGTTTACACTTCAATGCTGAAGCGTGGGATGACCCGAACAACCCGTCTTTGTCCGATAGCAATCACTACCACGTATTATTACACGGAGCCCTCACCAGAGGTGAATTAGCCCACGATGATGAGCGCTATGAAATGCTGGTAAAAATACTCCAACGCAGTCACGCGGAGGAAAAATCACTGGGTGTCTACATGGCACGATCAATCGCCATGGCAACCAACCTTCCCGCTTATGAATATCTCAACGCCAGCCACCGAGCCATCCAAATTGAAGATGTTCCAGGTTTATGGCTGCGCAACCTCCTAGCTAATCGTCTTTATCAGTGTCCCGTTATTTTCCTCGAACCCTACGTCATGAATAATCAAGAAGTTCACGATCGTATTCAGTTGGGTGACTACAAAGGCACCAAGATCATCGCGGGAATCGAGCGTAAGTCTATATTCACAGAATATGCAGATGCGGTCGTCGCAGCGCTCAAACAATACTATCTAGATTACCGCATCATCTATAAGCCTGTCGGGCAATGAACCGCGGAAAGATTAGAACTTTGAGCCATAAATCCTTTGGATTTGATCCAGGTAATTTCCGGTGGCATCCCCCACAGCAGGCCGAAGTAATTCTTTTTGAATAGCATCATTCAATGCTCTGTATTTATCAAAATCACCACCTAGCTCACGAGACTGAGTAATATAATACCAGTCTAAATAATCACGTGAACGCACTGCTGCAGCTTTCATTCTTGTTCGAACTTCCATCAAACGATCAAGTCGAGAACGGGTATTCTTTGTTTTCCCATTGGCTAATCCCCTCAAGATCAGCTCGTATTCGTTCAATATAGGCCGATAAGTAGGAAAGCAACGATAGCTAAGCCTCTCCAACTCAGCACGTGCCGCTGCAACAGCCTCGAAACGTTGTCCGGGTTCTAACTCAAGAATGGTATTGTAAGCAACTACTTCAACACTTTGAGCAAGACCATTGGTGTCACGATAATGCAGCCTTAATATACCGTCTAGCCTAGACTCCGTTTCCAATATTGAGTGCACTTGTGTCACTTGCGCAGTGCTCAATTCTAACAACTCAAGATTCACCCATTTGCTGAGACTATTACTCGACTTATTCATCCCTGGGAAATGCTTACGCAGTAGATTTTCATACTCCCCCTTGAAGGTAGCGAAGTCAGCCAAATAAGTGGACATTGCTGATTTGCCGCTGGGTTGACGCAATAATGAATTTACAATAGCTCCAGAAATTACGCGAAAGGCAACAGATTCGTGGCCAATCAACTCTTGAGATTGATTTTCAGTCATTTCGAAAACTTTCTCCACAGACAAAATCGATAGAAAGTCCAGATCTGACTGATAGATGCTACGATCATAATCAGCACTGCGAATATCAATCGACTCAAGCATTCCTGTGATAAGCCATGGCTTTACATTGAGCCGGTCCCCCTCCCCGACAAACTGATCATCAGCTAAACCTCTTTCGTATAACAAAAGTTCCATCAAATGATATCGCAAAGAATACTGATCAACTCCCTTTGCCAAATGAATGTGTAATAGCAGCTGATACTGCCCCTGTAGGGTTGATATCTTACTTACAATACTCCGGGATAATTCATCATCGCCCTCGACACCGTGAAGCTTGATAATCACTGGTAACTTCATCTCGCGGTCTGAGTCCCCGCACAGCTTGTTAAATTGAACTCGCAGTTCATTAGCCGCCGATGCAATCCCACCACGCACCTGCTGATTACCACCTGATACCGATATGTTACCAAATAGGGTAGACGGCACATTCTTGGAAGCTGCATCAGCGCCACCTGACTTTGTGACTACATCCTCTGCAGCCGACACATTCAGCGCTAAGTACAGCCACAGAACGGCAGAGCACAATAGCCCCAGCCTTTTATCTTGTGATCCATTGACTAATTGAGCGATGGCCATAATTCTAACCTTCAAAGCCTCTGTTCAACCCGCCTCGGATCAATGGTGATTTTTCCTTCCTGAACACGCACATCATAAATTTCATGATCATGGTGAGACTCTAGCTCATCAGCTAGCTCATCGACGATGTTTTGAAAAGCGGGCATTAACAAATAACCAAATCCTCCCGGTAATTTCAGCTGCCCGATATGACAAGAATGCCTTGAAATGCTATAGCCAGATCGCGTCCGCTCAAAACCCATATAAAGCACCGTTACATGCGAATTAGCCCAAGGTAATTTCCGCTCGACAATAAGCTCCAGCTCATCCTCCATGAAATTAACCCATACGCCACGGATGTCGACATAAGGAGCCAATGCTCCGTCCTGGATAAGGTTGAGACGTTTGGCCAACCACGCATTAATTTCCTCTTCTCTGAATGTAACTGGGTAGTTGCGCTCAACAGCAAGTGCTAGTCGCTGTTTCACCTTTGGGGTCTGCTTAGTTTCACCATCAATCACATCAGACCTGCCAGCAATCCCCTCGACCGGGTATGAGCACACAGCTGGGAATATTTGAACTCCCATTAACTTGGCATTCATCACCCGCGCATTGATGGCATCAGGCTTGCCA
>CBFHKM010000135.1:1423-5198 GCA_965656385.1 Oceaniferula sp. | reverse complement strand
CCGAGACCCTGCGACCACTTGCGGACTTCGCAGCAAGCAAGGGCATCATCGTCGTCATCGAACCCGGGTCGTCCAAGACCAGCGAAGACGGCACCTTCCTCGCCGAACTCGCAGCCAAGCTCGCGCATCCCGCTTTGCGCCTCATGCCCGACTTCGGCAAGATGAAAAATGCAGATCCCTACGGCGGCACCATCGCCATGATGCCCTACACCGCAGTCGTCTCCGCCAAGTCCAACGACTTCAACCGCAGAGGTAACGAAGCCAATCTCGACTACCCACGCCTACTCAAATCCATTCAAGCCGCCAATTTCCACGGCATCATCGCCATCGAATACGAAGGCACAAAGTTAGCCCCTATCGAAGGCATCCGCGCAACCCAAACCCTACTAGAGCGCCTCCGAAAATAGTGCTGCCGATAACGGGCTTTAAGCCAGAACAACCCAGTGATCATGGCATGCGTTTCCACGCCGGCCTTGTACGAGCGCCGCTTCTCGCTTCGGCGTTCCCCCTGGGGCTAGCGCCCTCCCATCTAGCCAACCCCCTATCTTCCTCCTCTCCGATCTCCACAACAACGTCCTCAAGGACACAACAGGATAGACAAATGACACAACAAAAAAGCAAATACCTAACAGTAACTCAAATGCTAGTCAGAATATGCCTTCTTTCCCTAGTTTCAACGGCAGTGCTGAGCGCGACGGCCCAGGCCGACGAACTTAAAGACGGCCGACGAATGACCTTCATGCAGCATTACGATCCCCAGTTCCTCAAGGGGCTCGAAAAGCACGGCTTTCCCACTGACCAAGGTTACCGTTTGGGCAACACGGGTTTCAATGCTTCGCCGTTCGGACCGCGTTGGACCAATTCGCCCAAGCTTGCCAAGGCCAAGGCCTCTGGGCGGCCGTACTATATGGACCGCATCACCGGCGGCATGCCCTTCCAACCGCTCGACGGCATCACCGAGGTGGCCGACGGGCTAAAGGACGACCCCAACTTCTTGGGCTTCCAGGTACACGAATGGGGCAGCTCGCCGCTGCACGACTATAGGCGGATTCACAAGCTGATGATCCGCAAGGGACTGCCGTTCAATAAGGAAAACGCGTCGAAGTACGAAGGCCGCACCAGCCTGCCGTTCTTCTCTGGCGGAACCTACGAGACGTATAAAGACATCTTCCGTCCGATCAAGAACGGGGCCGATTTTCAGCAGTACCTCGAAACATATTTCAAGAAGCTCGTCCGCATCACCTCGGGACAGGTTATGTCGGTCACCGGCCACATGCAGTTGCACCATGCAGCCCTTCGCCTGGGCGCTAAAAATGTAATGGCCGAAATTGGAAACCAGGTGCCGCTCAGCGCGTTTCAGATCGCTTGTGTTCGCGGCGCGGCGCGTGAGTACGGCAAGGCGTTTGGTGTCTACTACGAAACCTGGGGCGGCCAACCCTTCGGCAACACGTGTGCCACGAGTTTCTCGCCCTGGTTTGCCACTAAGAAACAGCTCGACGATTTCAACGACATGGGCAAGGTCGGCGCCCGCTACGGCAGCGGACGATCGCTGCAACGGCGGCTGATGTACTTCTCCTGGCTTTCCGGTTCGTCGTATTGGGCCGAAGAATGGGGGGCGGAAAACTACTTCAGCAATTGGAAAGACTATCCCATCACCGAGTACGGGACGGTGACCAAGAAGTTCATCGACGACGCCGCCAAGCAGGGCCCCACCGCGCCGATTACGCCCGCCGCGATCGTGCTGACGGCCGACACCTTCGGGCTCGATCTATCTTACCTTGTCGGCCACGGTGGTAAAATGCACAAAGGATACGCCCTGCCCGATAAATGCCACGTGCTTTTAAAAAAGTTTGTGGCCCAAGTCTACGGGGCCCCCGGGCGCACAAAGAGCAGCAACGACTCGTACAACCTCACGTCCACGCCGTGGGTTGGTTGCTTCGACGTGTTCTCGGCCGACGTCGCGCCGGAACTGCTGAATGAATACGACGTGGTGATGTTCCTCGACGACAAACAGGCCAAAGCGACCAAACTCAAAGGTCCCAAGGTGCACGTCTTCACCGGCGAAAAGCCCGACACCAAAAAACTGCTTGAGGACGTTCAAAAAGGCCTGCCGTATCGTGTCGAAGGCGAGGTCGGCTGCACCCAGGCACAGACCGCCAAGGGCTACCTCGTCGGCCTATTCAACAACCTGGGCGTGATGAAGACCGACCAGGGCGAATCTCGCGACCCGGCAGCCAAGCGAACGGTCACCGTCACCGGCCCATGTGCCGGAATGAAAGTTGTGACCGGAGCGGAGTACGTCAAAGCGGTCGACGATCAATCAGTCAAGCTGGAACTGCCAGCGGGTGAAATTGTTGTGCTGTCGTTTGAGAAGAAATGGGCCAACTCTGAAACAGTAACTGCAGGTCAGCTAAAAGCCGCGATAAACCAGCAACCTCCGGCACTCGACATTGCGACGGGGGCAGAGATTCCTTCCGAGGGGTATTGTGATCAGCCTTACGTCGTGAAACTGCCAGACGGCACATGGTTATGCACCATGACTACCGGCAAGGGGGAAGAAGGTTCAGGCGGCCAACACATTGTATCCTGCCGCAGTTCCGATCGCGGGAAAACGTGGGAACCACATGTCGATATTGAGCCCGCCGACGGCCCGGAGGCCTCGTGGGTCATGCCCTACCTGACGGACTATGGGCGTGTCTACGTTTTCTACACCTACAACGCTAAGGACATGAAGCAAGTGCGTGCCTCCACTGGCTACGCCCGGAAACGGGTGGACACGCTTGGAGAGTATGCGCTCAAGTTTTCTGATGACGGGGGCAAAACCTGGTCGAAGCAGCGCTGGTTCATTCCGGTTCGCGAGACCGGTATCGATAGGCGCAATCCTTACACGGGCGAAGTCCGGTTCTTCTGGGGTGTTGGCAAACCCATACAGCATAAAAGTGCAATGTACCTCGGTTTCACGAAGGTCGAAACATTCGGGCGGACCTTCATCGAGAAAAGCGAGTCGTTCTTCCTGCGTTGCTCCAACATCGAAACAGAGCGTGATCCAGACAAACTCGAATGGAAGACACTTCCCGACGGAGATGATGGACTCAAGTCGCCCAAAGGTCCGATTGCATCCGAAGTGAACTTAACTGTCCTGTCCGACGGCAGCCTGTTTTGCACCTACCGAACCGTTGTAGGGCATCCCTGTCATGCCTATTCCCGGGATGACGGCAAGACCTGGACCAAAACAGCCTTCATGACCTATGGTCCAGGAGGGCCGCTGGTCGACCATCCCCGGGCAGCCAACTTTGTGCGCAAGTTGACGGAAGGCCCCTACAAGGGTCGTTACATCTATTGGTTCCACAACAACAAGACGAAGGGCTGGGGCGGGCGCAATCCCGCCTATCTTCTGGGAGGAACGGAAGTAGATGGCCCGGGTGGAAAGCACATTCAATGGGGTGAGCCTGTCGCAGTGCTCTATGACCGGAATCCGAAGACCCGTATCAGCTACCCCGACTTCATCTGGGACGACGGTCTGTACATCACGGAAACCCAGAAATCAATCGCCCGCGTTCATCGCATTCCGGATAGACTCCTGCGAAGTTTGTGGAAAAAGACCAAGGCCGAACAAGGCGCTGCAGCGGACACGGACGAGCCGCGCCGCTGAGCTTAAACGTTCGCAGGAGAGATGAGGCAGAAGATGACTATGTACAAACAGGCGATAATCATGGCGATGGCAGTTGGTGTTGCTGCGATAGCAGCAGAGGAACAGGAGGGGCGTAAGGTGGAT
>CBFHKM010000135.1:0-1413 GCA_965656385.1 Oceaniferula sp. | reverse complement strand
TGTGGAAAAAGACCAAGGCCGAACAAGGCGCTGCAGCGGACACGGACGAGCCGCGCCGCTGAGCTTAAACGTTCGCAAAACAGAAGGATCCTCGTATCATGAATATAATTTATAAAGCAATAGATGTAGCACTCATCGTGTGCTGCGTATCTCTAACGGCTACAACCACGGCGCAAGAAGCGGAAAGCGTTATCATTCCCCTGCCTCAGAGAGCAAAGCCGGTCGAGGGGTCGATCAAGGCGTTTCGGGGTGCGCCAAGGTTCGACATGCAACAACTATTTCCGGAGGATCGCTTCCCAAACATCATCGTAGCTATGGATGGTAGCGTTCTGGCGACTTGGGGCAGAAAGAGCCTTCAGGTGCGTCGCAGTGAAGACGGTGGGGAGACCTGGGGCACCCCCATCACGGTGGGACCCGGTTTCCAGGGCGGCGGGACAACCGTCGACGAGACCAGCGGCGACATCCTCGTCTTCGTCGAAGAGAAACACCCGCCCGCGCCCCTGACGGTCTACCGCAGCAAGGACAGCGGCAAGACCTGGAACGTACAGGAAACGGTCATCCACCCGGACAGCCGAGGCAACGTGCCGTCCATGAGCATGAACGAACACGGCATCACACTGCGTCATAGCCGACACAACGGGCGCTTGCTGCGACCCGCCCGTTGGTACGGCACGAGGAATAAGCCCGCAATACATTATCCCACCCATTACACGACTGCTATTTACAGCGACGATGGCGGCAAGACCTGGCAGACCAGCGATCCGTTTCCGGAATTCGGCACGGGTGAGGCAGCCGTGGCAGAGCTTTCCGACGGCACAATCTACTACAACACCCGCCGACACTGGGCTCCCAAGGGCAAGAACCCGCTGCGACGATGGCACGGCTGGAGTCGCGATGGTGGCCAGAGTTGGCAGGACGTCTCCATTTGTGAAGTCCTCCCTGACGGAGCCCAAAACCGGGACTACGGTCTGATGGGGGGTCTCGTTCGGCTGCCTGTCGACGACAGGGACATCCTTCTATACAGCAACATCGTCTCACAGAAGGAACGTGCAAACGGTCATGTCTGGGCCAGTTTTGACGGAGGCAAGACCTGGCCGATCAAACGTCTCGTTTTCAAGGGGGCCTTCGCGTATTCATCGCTGAGTGTCGGCCGCACCGGAACAACGACCGAAGGTTTGGTTTACATGTTATTCGAGGGCGGCCCCAAGGGCGGTGGCACCATGGCCAGTTTCAACCTAGCCTGGCTGCTGAAGGGGAAACCGACCGGCGACGGCGAGTTGCCAGAATGGATCGAAAATAGCCAATGAAACAAGCGAACCAAGCACTGAAGGCGACATTCGCAGGAGAGATGAGGCAGAAGATGACTATGTACAAACAGGCGATAATCATGGCGATGGCAGTTGGTGTTGCTGC
>CBFHKM010000134.1:0-5319 GCA_965656385.1 Oceaniferula sp. | reverse complement strand
TTGACTGAGGCACGGGAGGATTTTGTTGTTGTTGGTATTGGCATGAATGTGATGAGTGCACCCACACCTGCACAAGGGGGTGCCAGAATAGATGCCGTGGCTATTGCCGATATGGTTTCTAGTACAATCTCTCGAGAGATGGTTTTAGCGACGCTCTTAAAATCAATACTACACGAAGTTGACGCCTGTGCTGAGGGCTTTGATGGCCAGTTAGAGCGCTTAAAAAAGCATTGCTATTTGACGGGGAAGCACATCAAATTTAATGCTAGTGAAAAAGTCATCAATGGACTTGTGCGCGGGATTGGGGCGGATGGCCTGTTGATTGTTGATGTTGATGGAGTGATAAAATCATTTTCTCAGGCTTCCGAGATAACCCTGACCTGAACGACATCATTTTTACGTTCCTTGTTTGGGCGGCTTGGTTTGGGCGGCTTGGTTTGCGCGTTCATGCGCCTGCATCTTCTAGCGGTTCTCCAAGTGCTTTCTTGAGAGCTGGGCCGAGTGGGCTATCAAGCAGCCTGTGCCAGTCATCGAGACACGTCGTCACGCTAAGTGGCGGTAAGCGCTCTACTTCGCGTCCTAATTGTCGAGCTTTGGAGTCTGAGATGGCTAGTCCTCTTTTAGATTGCTCCTCTGTTTGCTCAAATAAGTCGGGGGCATCTGAGTTTAGTGCTAGAATGTAATGATCACCTCCTTCTGATGCACCAATAAGCGTATCTCTCGATGTTTCGCCATGGAATCTAGCAAAGCTGGCATTAATCCAGCGGGCGCCGCACTCAATGCATGTTGGGTCAACGATGGCTATTTCTTGATACCCATCCGAGAAGCCAGCTGAGAAAGCACGCCTCTGCCTCTCTGCTAGGCTGCCACCTCCTTGGGCTCGGAAATCGATTTCCTGTGTCTGTAATTCAGGCGATGATGCAATGTAAAGACCTTCAATATCACATCTAGTGGCAGGTATTTTCGGCAGTAGCCAGAATCTCGTCGCGTCGCCAGCTCCGTGGGGAGAGTAGCAGAAGCGGATCCGGCATTTTTCGAGGCCTTGTAATTGTTTGAGCATCACTTCAACCATAGCCTTGTAATATTGGCAGGCCTTTTCAGCTCCTATTTTAGCAGTAATCTCTGGGAGCACCTTGCCGGGAGTTGGTTCTTCGATAAACACGAGCAGCAGGCGCATGCCACCTGTTTACGGACATGTGGAAAAAACCAAAGACGAAAACGACAAAATAGGCAGATAAACATATGATAGTTAACTTATATTGATTATTAAAATCAAAGGAATTTATCTTGCCAGCTGGCATAGATTGAGGGAAGCTAAATCATCATACCGTGTCCCCGCGGTCCCTCAAATGAGCTAATCACATGGCTGCACCTCGTAATAAATTAAGAAATAAGCAAAACGATCGTAAACCCTGGCCCAATGAAGTGCTTGGGATTTTGCTTGGTGGCTCGGGCCTACTGTTGTTGTTGTCATTAGTCTCATTTTCAGCAAGTGATCCCTCTATTTTCCAATTTATGGGTGGTGTTGGCGACGGCAGTGAGGATGTTGGTAAGAATTGGATTGGGCCCGTGGGAGCCAATGTTGCGTATATCACGTTTGCTTTGCTGGGTGCAGCTTCCTATTTGCTCGCTTTGACCTTAATTTGGATGGGGGCAGCTAAGCTTGCATTGAATGCAAGAGCCCCATGGTATACATGGACAGGATGTGGGGTATTTGTTTTCAGTGCTGCAGCCTTGTTGTCTGTACAGACGATTTTTTTCATTCAATGGGCTAATGATAGTGGCATTGAAGGTGGTGTTGGCGGTTGGATTGGCTACTGGACTGGAACGAGGTTTTTGGAGGCACTGTTTAACAAGCCTGGGGCTGTCCTTGTCCTCATTTGCGTATACATGGTCAGCCTCATTTTGCTGACAGGCTTGCACCCCATCACATTTATCAGTGGGGTAGTGAGCTACATTGCAAAATGGATTGCAGGTCTCAAGGAGAAGAAAAAAGCGAAGTTCCAACAAGGCGCTAACGGTTCAGCGCTCAATCAGTTGCGCAAAAGGCATGATGAGGTGCTCTCTGAGGAGTCGGATGGTATCGAGGCAAAGCCGAAGCGATCGCGCAAGGCTGCAAGTAAGAAGAATACAGAGGTTGACCTTGATAATTCTGCCGATGTTGCTCAACCAGAGTTGCCGCTTAAGGAGATACCCGCTCCGCAGATTATTGATTCTTCACAGCGCAAGAAGCATAACGCAGATCTTGCGTTGAAGCCTTTTGAAAAGAAGCAGCCTGAACATACAGGGCTGTCCACGGATGAATTTGCCAACTATGAGCTACCAGGTTATGATCTGCTTGATATTCCTGAACATGATGAACCAGAGGAGGAAGCTGACACTGGAGAGTTGGTCGCTATTCAGAAAACGATTATTGATACATTAGGCGCTTTCGGGGTTGAAGTTACAGCAGGTAATATAACCAAAGGGCCGACAATCACCCGATATGAAGTTTACCCAAGTGCTGGCCTGCGCGTGAGTAGAATTACTCAGCTGGAAGCAGATATAGCACGTGCCACCAAAGCGGAGAGAATTAATATATTAGCTCCTGTTCCTGGCTCAGACACAGTAGGCATAGAGATTGCCAACCTCGATAAGGTGGCAGTGCCATTGCATGAATTACTCCAGGATCCGGAATTCACGAGCGCTAAAAAGAAGATCCCGCTCGCTCTTGGTAAAGACGTCTATGGTAATACGGTTGTTGGTGATTTGGCTGCAATGCCGCACCTGTTGGTGGCGGGCGCAACGGGAGCCGGTAAGTCTGTGTGCATCAACTCTATTATCACCAGTATTCTTTTCAAGTTTAGCCCCAACGAGCTGCGCTTTATTATGGTGGATCCGAAGGTGGTTGAAATGCAGATGTACAATTCATTGCCTCACCTTGCCGTGCCTGTGGTAACAGAGCCGACTAAGGTCGTTGCCGCGCTGCGCTGGGTTGTCAATGAGATGGAGCGTCGTTACCGTATGTTTGCTGAAGTGGGGGTGCGTAATTTCGATAGTTTCAATAAACGTGAAATACCTGTTCCAGAGGAGCCAGAGGCTGGTGAAACTGGTGAAGATGGCGAGGATGCTGAGCAGGAGGAATCCTACGATCAGGAGCACATAGATTCGATTGCTCAGGCGCTCACCGATGGCGAGCTGGGGCCGGCTGCAATGGATGGCTCAGATGATGAAGATGAAGAGGAGGTGATACCAGATCGAGTGCCTTACATCGTTATCATTATTGATGAGCTTGCTGACTTGATGCAGACGGCACCTGCAGATGTAGAAATGAATATTGCTCGTATAGCGCAGAAAGCACGTGCGGCAGGTATTCACCTCATTATTGCGACCCAGACCCCGCGTGCGGATGTTGTTACTGGTATTATTAAGGCGAATATCCCAAGTCGCATTGCGTTTCAGGTGTCTTCTAAGTTGGATAGTAGAGTTATTCTTGATGTCTCGGGTGCCGATAAATTAGTCGGTAAGGGAGACATGCTTTATCTGCCCCCAGGCTCTGCCAAATTGGAGCGTGCCCAGGGAGCCTTTATCGACGACGACGAGGTAGCTAAACTAGTGGATTACTGTTCTAATCAAGTAGACCAACAGTTCGAAAGCTCCGTGCAGCAACATATTGAAAATGCTGGCTGTGAAGGTGGTGACGAAGAAGTCTCCGATGCAGACGAGGAGACAGTGCAAAAGTGCCTAGAGGTCATTAGGCAGGAAAAGAAAGCCAGCACCTCATTGTTGCAGCGACGTTTACGTCTTGGTTATACTCGAGCGGCTCGTATGATGGATATTCTCGAGCAACGCGGAATCATTGGACCTGGTGAGGGGGCCAAGCCACGTGAAATCCTGATTAACGTTGGTCAGGATGAGGCTTAGAGGCCTTTGATTTCAAACCGATTCAACGGGCTTCTATTTTTTCCAGGAATCTTTGAGGGCCACGGTGCGGTTAAAAACTACCGCGTCTCCAGCCACGTGGTCAGTTGCATCAGAGCAAAAATAGCCAACACGCTCGAATTGATAATTTGAGCCTTTGTCAGCATCAGCGAGGGATGCTTCAAGTTTAGCATCAGTGACCACAGATAGAGATTCTGGATTTAGGCAGCTGAGAAATCCGCCCTCAGCAGCATCAGGGTTTTCGGCTGAGAATAAGCGGTCATACAAGCGGATCTCTGCGGCGACTGCAGTTGCCGCATCTACCCAATGAATAGCTGCACGACACTTGATGCCTTCTGGAGCATCCTTGCCGATCGTATCAGGGATAAACTCACATTGAATTTCAGTGATTTCACCCGCTTCGTTTTTATCAAAGCCTGTACATGTTATGATGTATCCACCTCTCAGACGGGCTGATCTTCCGGGGCCTAGGCGGAAGAACTTCTTGGGTGGGTCTTCCATGAAATCGTCACGCTCAATCCAAATCTCTTTGCTGAGTGAAACCATGCGTGTGCCTGCCTCCTTGTCAGCTGGATTGTTGGGCACTTCCACAAGCTCGCTATGACTATCAGAGGGCCAATTTGTCAGAACAACTTTGAGTGGGTCAAGTACAGCCATGCGACGCTGAGCAGTTTGGTTGAGCTGATCTCGAATTTCAGACTCTAAGATCGCCATATCGGTGACGCTATTGACCTTAGTTACTCCGCCGCGCTGGCAGAAGTTTCGGATGGCTGCAGCAGGGTAGCCGCGACGTCGCATTCCCGAAATGGTTAGTAAGCGTGGGTCGTCCCAGCCGCTGACGTGTCCTTCCTCAACAAGTTGAAGCAGCTTACGCTTACTCATGACCGTGTAGCTGAGATTTAAACGAGAGAATTCAATCTGACGTGGCACTGTGGGCACTGGGCAATGCTGGACAAACCAATCGTAAAGCGGACGGTGATTTTCGAATTCTAGGCTGCAGAGAGAGTGGGTAATATGCTCATGGGCGTCCTCCAGAGGGTGGGCGAAGTCATACATTGGGTAAATGCACCACTGGTCACCAGTGTTGTGATGGTTGGCATGCATGATGCGATACATTACCGGATCACGCATATTCATATTCGACGAAGACAGGTCGATTTTAGCACGTAGCACCATTGAGCCGTCAGCATGCTGACCGGCCTTCATTTCGTCAAAGCGTATCAGGTTATCCTTAATAGGCCGATCGCGAAAAGGGGAAGGGGTGCCTGGGGTGACGACATCACCACGGTTCTGCTTCATCTCATCTGGAGATTGTTCGTCCACATAGGCTAGGCCTGCATTGATCAAATGCTTGGCGCAATCATAGAAAAAATCGAAGTAATTACTGGCAAAGTAAAG
>CBFHKM010000133.1:0-5398 GCA_965656385.1 Oceaniferula sp. | reverse complement strand
ATTTTTTAATACGTTTGTACGATTTAGATCCCCATGCGCGAGACAAACCTCAATGCCTTGATCCACCGCAACATTCACTTCATCCATCAGTAATGAACGATCTGCTAATTGTCGCGTCACCTCAGGCCACCAATTAAGAGCCTCGACTTCGGCGCGCTCTATAACCCTCGATGAGCCGGCATATTCAGCGATGTTGGCCTCAATAGATACATCAGACTTCCAGTCAATATTGCTCGTATTTGCCGGCGTTATTTCTACCACAAGATAAACCCCTCCATCCACATCTCTGGATATCTCTCTATCTAACTCACCGTGTGCTAGCAATTTAGGAATTCTGCTCAGCTTGAGTTCCATAGATTGTAAACGCTCGAGCGCCTGCCACTCACGTTTAATCAAAGCATTGTTCTTAGCATCCAGCCCAAGTTTACAGAAGCCCACCTTCTCTCCATGTTTGTCCAAGAGGTACATATACACTCGGCCCCGTAACGGGTCTGCGGGCCACACCAGAACGGGCTGCAACTCCGCCATATTGAGCTGCTCACCCAACAAGCTTATCCACGCCTCAAAATCGACATCCCCTACACCTGGCAGAGACAAGCACCGTGAAGGAAACGCCCAACGGATAAGCCCTACACCAACAAGCCCATGCAGGACCTTCCTCACCAAGCGCTTCTTACCTGTATGTGCAGGATAACAATCAATCGCGGCCGACCACAATTTTGGCACACCCTCAGGTACCGCCAACAATGGACGTGAACCTATACTGATCACATGAAAATTCATTTCTAACTAAAAACCATCAAACAAAAACAAAGAACAGCCGCTCACTGGTCACCTCAAATCCCCCACCTCGAGTGCTGCATCGAAATGATCTTCTTCTTAACAGCCTTCACCGTCGCATCAATTCCTTGCGATGCATCAATCACATGTGCATGCGCGCGCTTTGAAACCACTTCTTTAATCACCTTCTGCTGCCGCCTAATTTCATCCGCATCTAGCTCAGGCTTACCTCGGTAGATCTCATCAGCATCTCGATCGAGATAGAGGATCAAATCAGGCTGCGGCACCAAGGCTTCCAGCATGCGCAAATACCACCTCGGCACCTTGCCATAGCCACGCTGATAATAGTAATCGTGGAAAAATCGAGCAAACATCAGCAAGGTTCCCTGCCCACGTAATTTAAACAGCGGCAAACGACCAAGGATATAATCGAGAGCATAATAAGTCACATAGACCATACCCTTCATGGCATTATGATCCTCATTCATACCCGAACCCTCCGTGCCAGGATCGACCACCTCAGCCTGTTTCACTTCACGCCCGAGCAGCTTAGCGAAGAGCCCCTTGAACTGCTTCAGCTCCGGCAGAATACGGAAGTTATACTCGTAGCGACGACAAATCTTGTAAGGCTGCTTATAGAGCTCCTGCGCCACCAGATCACCGATAGTGCTCTTACCCGAGCCATCAGGACCGAGCAACACCACCAAGCCACTCATTGGCGGACTCCAGTGCTGACTTAAATTGGTGAAAAAGAACTCAGAGGCTTCTGGAGACCTCCAGGTCTGCCCAGCCTTGACGCTTTCTCGAATCTCCGGAACCAGTGCCTCAACCACCTCCCATTTGTCCCCCTGACAGGCAGACAATAGGTTCTCTGTTAAGTCCTCCCCAAGCACACCTCGGACGCCCTTGCGAAATGACTGAGCATCCTCACGAGCTCCAGTTGCTACTTCTTCGCGTGAGTTCTCCTTGAAAGTTGGATGTCTGGTTAGCTCCTTCAGCAGTGCCACAGCAGCACCAAAGCCGGCAGGGACATCGTTCACCCCAGCAGCATTTCGCTTCCGAGCCTTGAGTCCGTAATCACCATCGGCTATCGAATAAAAACGATGATGGCAGCCACTAAAAAAATCAATCGGCAGATAACGATACTCTGGTCCTGAGCTGATTAACATACAGCAACGATAGGCAAATTTGTCGACAATTCTCACCACCGACCAGCCTTCTTGCTTAGCCGCCTTTCTTAAGGCTCGCTCGGCACGGTCAAGGTCTTCATCACGAATCAGCAGATCAATATCATAACGCGTATAGTCAGGAAGCCCCTCACTACCCCGCAATACCGCCCAATCCACTTGGCTGAAGTTTAACTCTTTGAAAAACTTCCGCACCAATGGTCCGATTTCAACATCGGGCGGGATGACATCACCAGTCACATCGTATTTGAATTTGCTCTGCTCCACTTATTATGAATGTTGGTATCTTTAAGCCTTACCCGCTTCAACCGCGGCCCAGAAATGCTTGGCAAAATGCTCAGGCGTCCAGCTTTGAATGATCTCACGTGAGCCAGATGCCATCTGTTCGCGGTGCTCAGGGTCGGCAGCCAAACAAGTCAGCGCATTCTCGATCGAGCTCACTTCATACGGATCAAACTTGAATCCATTGACTCCGTCTTGCACCAAATCATAGGCAGCCCCCACAGTCTGAGAAACACCAACCGGCAAACGACATGCCATCGCCTCATTCACCACCAAGCCCCACTGCTCCTGCAGTGCGGGGTGGATAAAAGCTCCCGCAAAGGCATAATAAGCAATCAATTGATCAAACTGCTGAAAACCTGCAAAAACAACTTCCGGAATTGCATGCTCAGCCACTTGCTTACGCAGTGCAGCCTCATCAGGACCCGTGCCAAGAATAATCATCCTCCACCCCTCTGGATTCTTTTGCCGATACAAATGATACGCTGATAGCAAACGCGGTAAATTCTTTCTGTCAATAAAGCGACTCGAGACCAGAAAATAAGCCTTACTTTCATCCAGCCCAGGCAACTCAAGAAATGGCTCAAGGTTCTGACGCGCAGCCTCAGCCGCCTGCCAAAACCGCTCATTATCGACCACGTCATATCGGTCAAAAATAAATTCAGGTTTAATACCCACTTTTTCAAGATAAGCCCCATGAGGTGAGCCACCACAGAGTGCACTGTTAAAGCGCGATACCAAACGCCTTTTGAAAAACTCCTTCCACCAAACCCTCGGCGCATCATCATGCTTCGACTCCGTCATCAATACTCGGGTCGCCTCATTTTGACAGCACCACTGAAGTGCCGCACGCGAATCTGTCATACCGTAGCCGGAGACCCCCACCGCGGTTGGTTGAAGCTGACCGAGCGCATGCTGCATCTCATCTTTCACCCTCTGAGCAGGAAGCTCATGATACATCGCATCGGGAAACAAAGTCTCTACTTTGACACCGCCAAGATCACCATCGGCCACCCACGGCCTTCCTTGCACTTGCCCTGCCACTGCAATACCCACCACCTCCACACCTTCTGGTGCGAGCTCCTGGCAAGCACGCAATCTTGCGGTATGATAAGGCCCGAAACTGGGCCACTGCAGCACTACTTTTTTAGATTCTGGCATCTGTAATATATCGTAAATTTTCTGTTCCCTGTTCCTCTCTCAACGACCAGTGATTTTTCGCAAAATCCACTGGTCTAAAAACGCTGGTGTCAACGGCGCCATCATTACGGTCAGGCACAAGACCGCTTTAAAAAACAAACAAGAGCTCAAGCAACTTTTTGCCTGCAACAAACACTGCTTGCGATCTTGCCGATAGCCATTAGCACCCCACTCCAAGGCATGCACCACTAATCTCTTCGCTAATCTCTGCTCAAGGTCTGAATCGCAAAGCCCCTTGTCTCGTGCAGCATGTAAAATCGAATCACAACCAATCATCACACTTTTGACATAATCAGGTCTGAATTGGGCGGTACCCACTCGATCTCCACCGTGCTGACGCCAATAACCGACCATGGAATCAACAAACTTTCTCTTGCCGCCGGCTAGCTTCACCCTCGCCTGATATTCCCAATCCTGGGAACCCGTCATCTCTACATTCCAAGGGCCGACAAGCTCAAGATAAGACTTTCTATAAATCGCCCCCATCGTATGCCAATGATAACCAGCTATTTCTGTGGGGGTGTCGTTGAAAACAGCCCCCACGGGAACATCGTCGGCAATCGGCCCGAGTGTCTCATTGACTCGGCTCACTTTGCCGTAAACGTATTGTAAAACAGCATCAGCCTGCAGGGCCTCGATCAAGGGTATCAGTCCATTCTCTGCCACCGCATCATCCGAGTCCATAAACATGATGAACTCACCTTGGGCGAGAGATAGCCCTCGATTCCGTGCAACTTGAGCACCATGGCTTTCCTCGCTGCGACTAAAGACCAGCTGTTCTTTCGGCAGCTTGAACTTAGCGCATGCAGCCTCAATATTTTCAGTGGAACCATCATCACAAATGATGATTTCATAAGAATCCAGACCTTGAGCGATGATCGAGTCAATCGCTTCAGCCAATAGATCCGCTCGATTGTGAACAGGAATGATGATACTTAGCTGCATGGAAATCATGTCTTATTGCGCCCTCAATTAAGCAACAGCTTTTCAAACAGAGGCTTCAGCCGCATGCTTGCGTGTTCGGTCAGGTGATGATCGTCACGGTAGAGAAGCAGTCCATGTTCATCGATAAAACTGATCTGCCCATCTTTGGAGATAAAATAAGGCGAAGCATCGATCAAATGAACATTAGGAGTCTCCGCTTGTAAGCGTTTTATCAGGGGCATGTAGTAATCTTGCCGTTCTTGATAATCTTGCTGACTCAATTGAGGTTGGGGCAGCCCATGCCATTGATGCAAGGCCGCCGCCTTAGGCACATTCACTCCAAAATTTGGCACCTCCAATAAAATATAAACCTCCAGCCCGAGTTTTTCTAGATTTTGAACTGTGCTAATGAGTGCATTATCAAAACCTTCGCATGGCTCAGCGTCGTCTATGGCTCTGGGCGCATTTTTCACGTAATAAGCCCATCGAAACGCAAGTAAAACCTGCTTTAATTCGCCAGCCTTTGCCATGCTACTGATCTGGCTCATTACCTTGTCCGTATACTGAGTTTTGATCGCATGCTGAAAACTTGCCGGGTCAGCGCCGCTCCATCCGATGACTGGAGGATATTGTCCTCTGGTTGCAGCGAGGGCAGAGATATCATGATCGACACACAGCTCATGGATCATGGATAAAAGCACCCCGCCATGACTGTCTCCCCATACCATCAATTGGCAGGGATCGTTTTTTGCTCCAAGCGGGAAAAACAGATTTTCTTGTCCGGTGCTAGATTTGAGTTTTTGGTAAAACGCATCATCCTTGGTGCTATCTAGCTCTAACACCTTCGTCGGCAAGCGAGACGGCATACCTCGGGTCTTCCAGAGACTCAAACCAGTGCTCAAGGTCAACAGGGACACGAGACCGGTGCACAGAAAAACTTTCTTGCGCGATTGTGCCCATCTCCGCTCTCGAAATGGGCGCTCCACATACTTCAAAGATGCTATGCTGATAAGAAGGGCGAGAAC
>CBFHKM010000132.1:0-5400 GCA_965656385.1 Oceaniferula sp. | reverse complement strand
TTTGATGAGAAAAACGAAGGCCGCAATCGCTGGCACTGGCGCTTTGACAAGCCCGAGAAATACCAGCGCATGATGAAGAACTACTACCGGCTTGCCACCGAGGTGGACAGCACCTGCGGTAAGGTGCTCGATGAGCTTAAAAAGCAAGGTATCTTGGACAACACCCTGGTCATCTTCACCACTGACAATGGCTACTACCACGCAGAGCACGGCTTGGCAGACAAGTGGTATCCGCATCAGGAAAGTATCCGCGTGCCACTCATCATTCGCGACCCACGCATGCCGGAGAAACAGCACGGCAGCACCAACGATGATTTCACCCTCAGTGTCGACCTCGCTCCCACCATCCTCTCCGCTGTGGGGCTGGCATTACCGGAGCGGATGCAGGGCGAGGACATGGCCCCACTCTATCTGGCCGATAAGAAACCCTCGTGGCGCAGCGAGTTTTTCTACGAGCACCCCTGCATCAGGGACCAAACCTTCATCCCCGAGTCCGAGGCCCTGGTGCGCAAGGACTGGAAATACATCTACTGGCCTCAGCACCAGGTCGAGCAACTCTTCGACCTCAGAGCCGACCCACGCGAAGAAAACGACCTCGTTCAAGTCGCCGCGCACGCTTCCGTCCTAAAAGAAATGCGTCAGCGCTTCCAGCAGCTCAAGGCCCAGGCAAAATAATGCCATGGATGAAAAGCACCATAAGTGGTGGGAGTATCCAGAGTAAAGAATGGCCTCCGTAGAGGTGGTGTTATGGCGGCGTGAGCACGTTTGCATTGATCAAAATATACAAGAATTGAGTCATTGAGTGTGCCAACTTTAGCGACGATGTGGGTCGCGATGCTTCTCCTTGCGAGGAGCATTTCAAAGTAAAAATCAGCAACAAACAAAGCCCTCCTTAAAAAGGCTTCAGAAAACTGGTTAGAATTATCTATTAGTACATATGTGGATATTTAATATGTGGATGAGTGCAAGTTGTCACAATCACCCACGTAAAAGTAGCGTGGTTACAAAACTCATACAACTCGCCTGTGCATTCACATTGATAGCCGTTGCCAGCTCACCGGCCACCGCAGAAGTCGCCAAATCACCCAATCTCGTTCCTGACAAACCTGCCAAACATTCGCCTCACTACTGGTGCACCTGGTATGTGCAGAACTACTGGCAGCAGCGCGGAGGAGAGATCACCGACTTTGGCAAACTCACCAACCTTGGTGCCCAGCAGGAAATGAATCACCACAATATCTTCAATCAGAAGGATGGCTGGGCGCACTACATGAAGCGGGGGCGCGAGGACCTCACCTTCCTCATCGACCACGGCTGGCAACCCGTCGAAGGTGACTGGGATAAGCTGCCTGGAAGACCCTACTTCAACTTCAGGGCAGACCCCGAGGACTTTCCCTCCTATGCGGAACTGGAACCAGAGGAACAGATGAAGACCTTCAACGAGGAACTGCAAGCACTCGGCTGGCGCGGGCTCGGCATCTGGGTGCGTGGTCAGGTTTCCATGGCAGAAATGGAGACCTTCACCAAGTGGTCAAGGCACGCGGGTGTGACCTACTGGAAAATCGATGGTGGAGATACCCGCCAGTATATTGCCATGCAAGCCAAGCGTAAGCACTACCCCGAGCTCATCATGGAGCATGCTCAGGCACCCGGGCATTTTAATGAAAACATGTACGTGCCCGACGCGGAGGAATACCCGTCTACCTTCGCCCCCGGCGGACGGACTTGTGTCAACACCCTCAAGAACCTCAAGGGAACCGATGTCGTGCGCGTCTATGATGTCGCGCCCCACCTGATTACGCCCACCACCATTCAGCGTATCAATGACATCCTGCTGCAAACCAATGGTGACACCTCCTACACCGCCATCCTCAATACCCAGGATCTCCCCTACGTATCGATGGCCATGGGAACCTCGATTGCCAGCAAGCGCCACCCGAACCACATGGAGCGCACGCTGGACGGGCGCGACCTGCACCACCAACTCGAGGATGACCGCCTGATGCAGTTCCGCATGAACGAGGTGGAGCGCCTAGGCCGTTGGTCACGCATCGCCATGCCTATGCCTGCCGGAGTCGGCTCCTTTCTCCGCTCGGAGCAATACCTCGTCGACCACTTCACCCATGACAAATACAGCACCTGGAACCGCTCAACTTATGGCAAAAAGCTCTACCAAGGTGCTCCCGCCGTGATGGCGCGCAACATGCCCCTTCCTACCGTCGAGGCTGATGCCGAAGGCAACGTGCCCTACGTCATGGCATCCACCTACCCGAATGGTGCCACCGCCATCACCACCGAGCCTCGTGTAACTGATGCTCGCAAGGTCTGGTATCCTCGCACCAGAGTCACAGCGCAAATCCATGATGCTTTCAAGGTGATTGGGATAACTGGGCACTACGGTAGCTTGACCCTTGAGTTCGGCGGTTCTCTGGACGGCGTCACCCATGTCTGGGCACAGGACCTCTTGGACGTAAAATCCGAGGACATCATCAGTAAAGTTAAAATCTCAGGCAACAAGCTCACCATCCCCGGTGAACTCATCGACCGAGTTGGTATTGCTGCCAAGGACGAAGGAGACATCTCCGCTCCCGGCATGATTATCCGCCTCGAAGGCAAGGATCTGCCCATCGCGGGTGATGATTATTTCCCCGAACCTCGGCGTATCACCACGCCCAAACAAGTTGCCCAGTCCACGAGCTTGGATAAATACAAAGACTCGTATGGCGATCAGGTGGGATACCGCATCAAAGCCAAGCACGGCATCCAGATCGCCCTCACGAAATTAGCGACTCCTGTTATCACCGGCAAAGCTACCATCACTTGGAAGATGAAGCCGGTGAGTAATCTAACCAAGAACGGATTCCTCGTCCTCAGCAACGACCCGATGGGACAGGCCTCGGTACTTGCCGGCTCATGGATCGGCTCGAATAACATCACCGTTTTTGAGAACACCACCGAGACTTGGTCGGGTAGTGACAAGAAGTGCAACACCGCCCAGGGCGAGCTCGACTGCAAGGCCGTGCTCGATATGGACGAGCGCAGTGTTGCACTGACCATCAATGGTGTCACCCATAAGGAAAAATTCTCCGAAGCCGTGCCCAATGTTGCCTACTTCGGCTTTGCCACCCAGAATGCTGAAACACTGTTTAGCGAGCCAACCATAGAGAAATAGAAGCATGTTTAGAATAACAAAAACCTGGTTGAGTGGTTGCCTGCCGGCCCTCGCAAGCACGGCCGTTGCGGGCGCTCAAGTTTTTAAGCCAGAAGATCATGTGCTAGTGGCGGCCGGTAGTCATTTTGAAAGTCCGCTGAAGCCCATGGCAGCTTCACAGCAGGGAACCCCTAAAGCTCCTTTTTGTTAAGATCGTTATGGGAGGGGAGCTAACACATGGAAATTTTGAATGCACTTGCAAGTCAGTCCGTGATCAAAGAGGATGAGAACTTTCAATGATTGATCGATTTACAAAGCACCGTCACAAAAACCCTGATCCTCACAATCCTCGTTCTTCGAAGACAAAGAAATAAGCTGACTGAAATCGATCCCAATAATAATTATGATAAATTACTTAATCAAGCTAACAGGTTTTGTTGTCTTTTCCAGCGCGTCTCTCATGGCAGCGGAAAATACAATTTGGGCTGATCGCCCGGCAGTAGATAGTAACAAAGACTACGAACAATCATACCCCATTGGCAATGGTCGTCTCGGTGCTCTGATCTACGGGGGAACCGATCAGGAGCAGATCATTCTTAACGAGGATACCTTATGGATAGGGGATGAGGAAGATACAGGATCTTACCAAATGTTTGGACCTCTACTGATTGATTTCCAGAAATTAAATCCAGAGAGCCGGGATGAGGGCGGAAACAGTGTATCCAAGTCCTACAGACGAGAGCTTGATATTGATCAATCACTACACACGGTCACTTACCGCCAAAATGGAGTTCAATATAAGCGAGAAGCATTTGCTAGTAATCCGGCCAATGTGATGGTGTTCCGTTTCAGTGCCGACAAGGGAGGTGCCTATTCTGGAGTTATTTCGTTAAAAGATACCCATCAAGGCAAGGTGAAAGCTAACGGTAACATTTTGAGTATGTCAGGCGCTTTGAAGAACAGGTATAAAAGCTCAAAAACCGACTACAAAATCAACCTGCAATATGAAGCTCAGGTGATGGTGGTGAACCAGGGAGGGGAGTTGGAGACCAAAGACGGGAAAATGAGTTTCAAAAATTGTGATGGGCTTATGATCCTCGTGGACGCTGGCACTGATTACTTGAACCAGCGTGAGAAGGGGTGGAAGCAAGAGCATCCACATCAGCGAATTTCCGATCGCTTGAACAAAGCCTCAAAAAGATCGTTTGATGATTTATTGACTGAGCATGTGGCGGACTATCAGAAGCTCTATCAACGTGTGAATCTCAACCTCGGAGACAGCCCGCAAGACGCGCTGGCATTACCGACTCCGAGCCGTGTCGATCGTTATCGTGGTAGGAAACTCAAACACAAGCCAGGTGTTCACTATGATAAGATTGCTATAGGCGTGGACGGTGGCAAGTCAGACCCAGACTTGGAAGAGCTCATCTTCAATTATGCACGCTACCTGATGATCTCATGTTCTCGCGAGGGATGTATGCCAGCGAACCTTCAAGGACTCTGGAATAAAGATAACAATCCACCCTGGCGCTCGGATTACCACACCGATATCAACCTGCAGATGAATTATTGGTTTGTGGGGCCAGCCAATCTTTCCGATTGTTTTACGCCAGTCTCCGAGTGGCTCTATTCGGTGGTTCCAGTCAAGAGAGAGGCAACCAAAAAGGCGTTTGGTGTCCGTGGATGGGCGCATCGTGCCGAGAACGGAATCTTTGGAGGTGCCAGTTTCAAATGGTATATTGGCGACGGCGCCTGGCTGATGCAGAATCTATGGGATCACTACACTTTCACGCTGGATCAAGAATATCTGGAAACTCGGGCTTACCCTTTGCTTAAGGAGCTGTGTGAGTTCTGGGAAGATTCACTCATTGAGCGGAAAGATGGCAAGTTAGTGAGCCCCAAGGGTCAATCTCCCGAGCATGGTCCGGAAAGAGAGGGGAATTCGTATGAGCAACAGTTGGTTTATAATCTATTCACCAACTACATCGAGGCATCTAGCACCTTGGGCAGAGATGAAGCATTTCGAAAAAAAGTGACCTCGTTGCGTTCACGCTTGCTAGGTCCACAGATTGGCAAATGGGGGCAGCTTCAAGAGTGGGCTGAGGACATGGATGACCCTAACAATAAACACCGCCATCTATCCCATCTGCTGGCAGTGTATCCATTGAAGCAGATCTCACCGACCAAGACACCCAAGCTCGCGGGAGCAGCGAAGGTTTCTCTCAATGCTCGAGGAGATGGAGGCACTG
>CBFHKM010000131.1:0-5505 GCA_965656385.1 Oceaniferula sp. | reverse complement strand
AAATATGTTTCATCTCATTTACGTATTGTTGATGACTACGGTCATCACCCAACAGAGGTCGAAGCTACGCTGCAGACGGCTCGGTCACTGAACCCTGGGCGGTTGGTGGTCGTGTTCCAGCCGCATCGTTATAGTCGAACTCAGAAGTTGGCAGATGATTTTGGTAGGGCACTACAGGGTGCTGATCTTGTCTTCGTGACTGATATTTACCCTGCTAGTGAGTTGCCCATTGAGGGTGTCAGCGGACAAACGATTGTCGATGCGGTTGCCGCTCATGGTAATGTGACCGCCAAGGTAGTGGGGCCCATTCAGAATGCGCATCATGCTGTTGGAAATTCACTGCAGGCAAGTGATTTGCTGATTACCTTAGGTGCAGGTAACGTGCACGAGATCGGCACGAAAATCGCTCGTGATATGGCGGTGCTTGAGGAGCTAACACGCAGCTGTGATAGTGCAGGCAACGAAGGCCAAACATCATCTATTAAAGCAAAGCTTTACGAGCCTATGAGCCGTCATACCACGATTTTGTGTGGTGGGCCGGCACAGTATTGGCTCGAGCCGAAGACCTTTGAGGCTTTCTCCAGTATTGTGAAGTATTGCCGTGATCGAGGTATTGCACAGCGTGTTGTTGGCCGGGGTTCAAACTTACTGGTTCGTGATGGCGGCATACGTGGCGCTGTCATTCATCCCGTTGGAGGCGAATTTTCTGAAGTGAGGACCGAGGGTGATGTGATCGTATCGGGGGTGGGTGCTCGATTTAAAAAGTTAGCCAGTGTTGCTGCGGCTAATCAGCTCACTGGCATGGAGTGGATGGAGGGAATTCCCGGTAATGTCGGTGGTGGGTTGCGCATGAATGCAGGTGCCATGGGTATAGAAACCTTTGATCAGGTCATTGAGGTAACATTTCTTGATGAAGATGGAGAGATAAGAAAACGCAACTGTGATGAAATCAAGGCGCTCTACCGAAATGTTCCAGAATTACGCAGGAACTACGCTCTCCAGGCGAGCTTTCAAGCGGATGTTTCTGATGTTGAATCGATCAAAGCGCGCACTGAGGAATCAAAGCAAAAAAGGCGATCGTCACAACCTATTGCAGCCAGTGCCGGGTGTATTTTTAAAAATCCAGAGGAGATGCCAGCTGGCAAACTAGTTGATGAGCTTGGGTTAAAAGAGTCCTTGGTGGGCAGGGCCCAAGTGTCTCGTGAACATGGAAATTTCATTGTCAATCGAGGTAAGGCTAGCTCTTCAGATGTTTTGGGGCTGATCGATCATATTCGAAAAGAAGCCAAAGAAAAACGAGCGATTAACTTAGAGACTGAGGTTCAAATTATTGGTGATGATGAATTTACTTTTTAGGCCATGCAGGAAATTTTCAATACACACGTATGAATAAGGACACACTCATTGCGGTCCTTATGGGCGGCCCCGGTTCTGAACGGGAGGTTTCATTGGCGTCTGGTGGTGCTGTGGTTGATGCACTGCTAGATCAGGGGCTCAATGCTGTTGCCGTCGATGTGAGTGCTCATGCACTCAATCTTCCTAGCGACACGGGCTTATGTTTTAACACTATTCACGGAACCTTTGGTGAGGATGGTGAGTTACAAACCATCCTCGACGAGATGCAAATGCCATATACGGGCGCTGGACGCGAGAGTAGTGAGATTGCTTTTGATAAGGTTGCTAGTAAGGAAGTGTTCGTTGCGCACCAAGTGCCGACTCCTGCATCGGAAATCGTGAATTGCTCTGAAGGTGCTAAGTTGCCCGAGATGTGCCCGCCCTATGTTGTCAAACCACCTTGCGAAGGCTCGAGCGTTGGTGTGCATATTGTACACGATCAATCAGAGGCTGCGGCAGCCATGGAAGATGCTGCAAAGTATGGCAAAGAGGTTTTAGTGGAGCAGTATGTTGATGGTCTAGAGTTGACGGTAGGAGTATTAGACGGTGTTGCGTTACCTATCGTTCACATTGCGCCTCGTAGTGGTTTTTATGACATTAATAATAAGTATCCATGGCTTAACGGTGATGGTGGAACGGATTATTACTGCCCAGCTGATTTAGATGAGGCGACTACGCACGCGGTGCAGGAAGCCGCCCTTGCTGCTCATAAGGCTTTGGGCGTTGAAATATACTCAAGAGTCGATGTCTTATTGGACAAGCAGGGAAAGCCCTACGTTCTCGAGGCCAATACCATTCCAGGAATGACAGCGAGTAGTTTATTGCCCAAGGCGGCGCAAGTGGCAGGCTATGAATTTGGTCCACTGTGTGAAAAAATCGCTGATCTCTCTTTAACTTTCAGAACCTAGTATACAAGTATGGCAGGATCAAGAACCCGACGAAAAACGACAGCAATCCAGCGCAACACGCGACAGGGAGGTGACCTTCAGCGTCTCCACATCAAGGTGAGTTCTCCTCGAATCGTAATGTATCAAGTCATGCGAGGGATGAGCAAAGGAGTGAAATGCTTACTGTGTTTATTACTTGTGAGCCTGGCCTTATTTGGAGGTTTTCAGGGGGTGAAAAGCTTATTTTTGGGTAATGAAAAATATCAAATTCAGGAAATCAAACTTGAGACTAATGGAGCACTTGATCATGCAAGAATAGTAGATCTAGCTGAGTTAGATTTAGGGGCGACGTTGTTTGCTGTGGATATTGATAATGTGCGTAATCGCCTAAGTGCTTTGCCTGAGGTGGTGAATTGCACGGTTGAGCGTCGTTTGCCTGGGACTCTGAAAATTACCATAGAAGAGCGAATCCCTTTTGCTTGGCTGGAGTGTGAAAAAATCGGTTTTGTAAAAAAAAGAGACGACCGAGGAGAATTGGTTGACGGGGTGTTAATTGATGAAAAAGGCACTACTTTTCCTTGCGTAGGTGCCATGTCTAAAACAGCTGAAAATCTACCTGTCATCATAATGAGAGATGCAAGAGTTGAAAACTTCGTGCACGGAGCGAAGGCAAATCATGTTGATTTATTGAGAGCGTTGCATCTCGTCAAAGTGATCAAGAATAGCGATGTTCGAGACCAATGGAAACCTGCGTATCTTACACTAATTAATGATTACTCTATGGAGCTTCGTTGTAATAACGGCTCAGAGGCTATTTTTGGCATGTACGATCATGAGCGTCAGGTTAAAGATTTTATCACGATACAAGAGCACTGCTTGGCATCGAGCATCAAGAATGGTGTGGATGTGAAGAAGTATCAGATCAAGCGTATGAACTTGATTCCACGTATCAACATTCCAGTTGAGTTCAAAAAACAAACGGCGCAACTCAATACACCCATACTTATAAAACCGCATAATTCGCCAAACCCGTGAACAATTCGCGCATAATTATCTGAACGTTAGCCCACTATGGCTGATCTTATTTGATAGATATCGTTGGGCCTGCAGACACAAACAATCCATTTCTATTCTTCCTATGGCAAAATCAAAAATTCATGTAGGCCTCGAAATTGGCACCACCAAAACTTGTATGGTAGTTGGGGAAGTCAAGCCAGACGGCTCGGTTAAGATACTGGGTGTTGGGGAAACTCGGAGTGCTGGTATCAGAAAAGGCGAAATTACAGACTATCCACAGGCCAAAGCAGGTGTCAAAGAGGCGCTCCTGCAAGCGGAGGACATATGTGATGTTGATATTAGTAGTGTACTTTTATCTGTCACGGGTTTGCATATTGAGGGAGTTAATAACCTTGGAACCTACCGTCTTCCCGACGAAGAAGATGAGATCCACGAGGGACATCTTGCTGAGGCAACTGAGATTGCACGAGATTTAGCTATACCTGGCGATCACGTTTATTTACATAATTTTATTCGCCACTATCGGTTAGATGGTCAAGAGCATGCAGTCAGTCCAGTCGGTTTACTTGGGCGGTCACTCGAGGTTGATTTCCACATTGTCCATGGCGTAAGAACACGTATCCAGAATAGTATCAAGTGTGTAAGAGAAATACCACTGGATGTTGATGATGTTGTCTTTGCGCCGATTGCAACAGCTCAGGTAGCACTCGAGAGAGAGCATAAAGATGCTGGGGCATTGGTGATTGATATCGGTGGTGGCACCGCGGATTATGTAATGTATTTGAAGGGTGCGATTGCCGCTTCAGGCTGTATTCCAGTCGGAGGGGATCATATCACTAATGATATTCACCTAGTAACCAAGATTCCTCTTAGTCGAGCTGAAGAGTTGAAGAAAACGGAGGGTGACTGTTCAGGGGACCCAGCAAGGGGTGTTGGTAATGTTCCTGTGAAGGATGATCACGGCCTTGTGGAGAGTGAGATCAAACGTTCACTTCTTAATGATATTATTCACGGACGCCTTGAGGAGACATTGCGGCTGATTCGTGACCGACTCCCTGAGGGCTCCCTTAAAGGAGTAGGATCTGGAGTGTTTTTAACAGGAGGAACGAGTCGAATGCGCGGTCTTACAGAATTAGCTAACGAGGTATTTGGCTTGTCTATTTATGTTGCAGATCAGGTTAATATGAGTGGAATACATGCTAGTTTTCGTGATCCACAATATTCTACAGCAGTCGGGCTCATCCGTTATGCGCAGATTCTAGATGCAGAACGTGAAGCTGAATCTGGGGGCTTCTTCGGTCGTCTGCTGAAGTTCTTTTGGCCTTTCGGTGCTTAGTCTGATACTTGCAGGCTTCATTACAGGGGGATACAATATAAGCTGATTGCTTGCCACGGCTTGGGTCTTGCTCTTGTATAGAGGTATGAAAATTAAATTTTGTGGTGCTGCTGGAACTACGACAGGTTCGCAGCATTTATTAGAGGTCAATGGTAAGCGAATCCTGCTAGACTGTGGTTTATACCAGGGTCGGCGGAGTGATGCATACGAGATTAATTGCTGTTTTCCGCATTATGATCCCAAGGACATTGATTGTGTCGTTTTATCTCACGCACACATTGATCATTCTGGTAATCTTCCTAACTTATGTAGTAAAGGCTTTGATGGTAATATCTATGCCACATTCGCCACCCGGGACTTGTGTCAGGTAATGCTAAAGGACAGTGCTCATATACAAGAGAGTGATACTAAATGGCTAAATAAGCACCTTGCTAGAAAAAACAAGCCGCTCGTTGAGCCTCTCTATGAGGCAAGAGATGCCGAGAAGTGCCTCAAGCAATTTGTAAATGTTGGTTATGAGCGTCCCATGATGATTGCTCCTGGGGTGACAATGTGGTTTTACGATGCTGGGCACATATTGGGGAGCGCTCAGATATTGTTAGAGATTGAAGATGAGGAAGATAAGAAAACAAAACGTTTCCTCTTTTCCGGTGATGTTGGTCGTGGAGATAATGACCTACTCAATGATCCTGTTGCTGTGAAGGATATCGATTACATGCTGATGGAGAGTACTTACGGCGGTCGAGAACATGAGTTGGGAGCGGGAGCTGATGATAGTATTGCTGACGTATTAAACGATGCTATCAAGCGTGGTGGGAAGATTATCATTCCCTGTTTCGCTGTCGAACGGACGCAGCAGATTCTCTATGT
>CBFHKM010000130.1:2325-5526 GCA_965656385.1 Oceaniferula sp. | reverse complement strand
AAGGGCAAATTGATATCGTAGCTCTGAGACGAGCTGAGTGCGATCTTTGCCTTCTCTGCCTCTTCACGAATGCGTTGAAGGGCATCGGGTTGGCCAGAGAGGTCAACACCTTCACTCGTTTTGAATTCATCCACGATCCACTTGATGATGGCGTTATCCCAGTCATCACCACCCAGTAAAGTGTCGCCGTCAGTCGCTAGGACTTCAAACACGCCATCTCCAATTTCTAACACGGATATATCGAAGGTTCCGCCACCAAGGTCATAGACAGCAATCTGCTCATCAGACTTTTTATCCAAACCATATGCCAACGAGGCCGCGGTAGGCTCGTTGATAATGCGACGCACCTTGAGACCGGCGATTTCTCCGGCTGCTTTGGTCGCGTTACGTTGAGAATCATTAAAGTAGGCCGGAACAGTGATTACCGCTTCCGTGATTGTTTCACCGAGTTTGGCTTCTGCATCACTCTTAAGCTTACCCAAAATCATCGCTGAAATTTCCTGAGGGGAGTATGTTTTCTTCTCGCCGTCAATTTCAACTTCGATATGAGCGTCACCGTTGTCTGCTTCTACTACGGTGTATGGTAGCTGTTTGTCCTCATCGTTAAGTTCAGCAAATTTACGACCTACTAGTCTCTTGGCAGAGAAAATCGTATTTTTAGGATTGGTAACAGCTTGGCGCTTTGCAGCCTGTCCTACAAGGCGCTCTCCGTTTTTGGTAAAAGCAACAATAGATGGTGTTGTACGAGCACCTTCTGAGTTTTCTAGCACCTGAGGCTCACCAGCTTCCATGATAGCCATGCAAGAGTTGGTTGTTCCAAGGTCAATTCCGAGTATTTTAGACATAATAATTTGTTAGTTTGATGTTTTTTTGACGTGCTTCAGCACGTAGATTGAATTGCTTATCTGGTGATGCAATGTGACTTAGTTAAGTGAGATTACTGAAGCACGTTGTGGTGACAGACATTTGTAATATCCTACCTGCACATTCTATGCCAACATACTGGGGCGAGAGATCAATTCATTGACAATGAATATGTTATAAATAATTTCCCGCTGCAAACCTTGATCAAGCCGAGATGAAAGAGTCAAATTGTCGCACTAGCTAAGCCTCTAGACCAGACAACATGGCGCACTGAGACAAAGACGCAACTACGCTGCAATAGCAGACAATGATCCATAAAAATGGCCACGTGTAAACGTGACCATAAGAATTGCAGCGGCAACTAAACAGATGTGCGGCTGATATTTACCAGGATGGCGGACTACTTTCCGCTTACCTCCAGGACAGGAGCCGGCTCTGATACTGGAGCCATTGGGCTTGGCAAATCATTGAATGTGGGAAGCGAGCGCAACTTGGGCGCAGGATCTTCACCGGTGCAGCATCCACAAGAAGATAGAGAACAAAAACCTACTGCTGCGATGGGCACGATAAATAGTTTAAACAAATTCATAGTTATTATTATTAATTACCAAATATGTATGACTCGAATAGTACCTGATGACAAGCAGAAACAAACAGCCTAAAAGAGAGAATAACAAACGAAACATCAGTGCACGAAAAAAGGCGGGTTAGAAAACTAACCCGCCCTTGTTGTAATAGTTGTTAGAATGCTCCGCTTATTTTGTAGAAATCTCTACGACTGGAGCGGGATCGACCTGCGACTCAGGTTGAGAGCTACAGGACGCACAAAGTGCGAGACCAGCTGCAGCGGCAAAAATGATAGCTATTTTCATAGTTAGTATAGTCTTAGCCTTTGAAGGTCACCACACAGGGAAGCATTACTTAGCAGCTTCTACGTGCACAGGAGCTGGAGCTTCTGACTGACACGTGCATGAAGCTGTGACCATGAATCCACATGCTGCTGCGGCGATTGCGATAATTTTAACGATTTTCATAATATAACTTAGTTTGTTTTAGTTCGTATTTGGTTGCGGAGAGGACAACACGTCCAATCAACAATTTAAATACTATGAAAAGTCAGGCATCTTGCAAGATGTATTCTGATAAATAAGACAATTCCAACAATCGATCATTTTCATTTTCTCTCGAGAGCCACCATTGTGATGTCATCCATTTGCGGCTGGTTACCCGAAAACACAGAAACTTCTCGTCTAATTGATTCCACAACTCTCTCGCTCCCCATAGCAGCAGTCCTGCAAAATACTTGCTCTAACTTGGCTAGGCCGAACTCAACATCATCGTCATTAACCGCCTCGCACACACCGTCTGTATAAAGTAATAGCACATCACCATGGTGCATGTCTATCTCCTGATCTTTGGTCACGCGATCGAAGACGTCTCCTGAGTCAATCCCAAGAGCTAACCCCGGGGGTTTTACCGTCTCGATTTTATCTGTCTTTGATCTATATAGCATAGGAGCATCATGACCAGCACGAGACATTTTCAGATTCCCTGTATCATTGTCCAACACGATATAGATCAAACTTACAAACATGTCTTCTCTTACATCAGGAAAAAGATGCCGGTTCACTAGTCCCAATGCCTCAGACGGACTGACTGTTGTTTTAGCCGTTAGGCGCAATACACTTCGGCACATCGCCATTAATAGACCAGCAGGAAGGCCCTTGCCTGTGACATCAGCAATGACGATTCCCGTTCTGTTATCAGGCAAGTCGATATAATCGAAGTAATCGCCACTGATCATGCGAGCAGGAGTATTACTACCATAAGCTCGGTAGCCAGGTATGTGAGGTTCCCCCGATGGAAGCAGAACATTTTGAACCTCTCTGGCAGTTCTTAACTCATCATCAAGCTTTCGTTTCTCTGTGAGCTCCTGATGAATCATTGCATTCCCCATGGCAAAGGCAGACTGCTCTGAAACAGATCTGAATACATCATAGTCATTATCGGAAAATAAACCGTTTGCATGATTACGTATCACAACAACAACACCAATATTTCGACCACCGTATTGCAAAGTTGATAGCATTGCTGATGAATCACCCTGATAAAGGGCAGATGAAGCCGATAGCAAATCGTGCCCCTTCAGGCTCTCAATGCGCATACTCCCCTCGGAGCTAATCACCTGCCCCAGCAAACCTTCATGAGCCCCAGTCCGAGCCAACATAAGGTAGCTCATTAATGCCCTTGGGTTTGTTTTCGATTTTTCAATGGCTTGCGCTGGCACGCTCACAAGTGGCGGACAGTTTGCAGAAATAAATTTGGGCACCAGATACG
>CBFHKM010000130.1:0-2228 GCA_965656385.1 Oceaniferula sp. | reverse complement strand
CGCCCGATCCTCACTCAACAAATAGATCGCTCCAGCATCAGCACTTAAAACCTCCTCAAAGCCTTCTACAATTTCTTTATAAAGTTGCGCAGGAGTGATGTCTCTCTCTATCGCCTCACCAATGTGGTGAAGGAAATCAAACATCCTCATTTCTTCACCCACAATGTCATCTTTTTCCTTCCTTATTTTGTATAGGCTCTGGCGAGTCTTGCTCCATGCAAATAATGTAATGCCCCAAGAAATGAGCAAAACGACCGCCACAAGGTAAGCTGGGTCCAACATTAAAATACTGTGAGTAAGGGTGGGTTATGAAATAAATATCGGACTTGGCATCAGAAACTGAAACTGATCGGACATAGGTCTCCCCGCTTCCTGCTTACATTACCATTATTCATCGTCAGATTGTTTGGCTTTCACCTCGGCTTCCAAGTAATCAAGGACGGTGCCGAATTTTTCAGTATTACGATTGTCCGCCTCACACAGCTTCCTGTGGGCATCAAGAACATGAACCCCTTGACCCACTTTCTCATCCGATCCCCTGCATGCCACTAAGTTGGCTCGGATATCTTCGATAGATTGGCGCCAGCTAGCTTCCTGAGGGTCTATGTCCATTAGAACATCCAGCCCTAGGTCTTCCAGTGACTTGCGGCTCCGCTCAGATGGCCCCGCAATCTGCAGCCTACCCTCAGGCAGTTTCATCAACCTCATGGCAAGACCTGCCATTGTGCCCATGAAGGTAGAATCCATGCCCTTACATTCCTCTAAATCTATAACAATGCGTGTTGCTCCAGCACCTAGTTCCTTCTCACACCAATCCTTGATTACTGGGCTGTTGATGAATGATCCCTTTCCGTCGCAGCGAATCCATGAGAACTCGTTGTTGTGGTATGCTGAAATTGAGTATTCTTCACTCACAATTCAATGATAGGAACATGGTTATAACGATGGTGAAACTTACACTAGATATAGCGGCGGGTCAACTAGAAGAGCAGCTATTCCAACTCATAACTAAAGTTCATTTGGCTTTCATTATCATACTGAGAGAGGGAAGCGTGTCCCCGCCTGCCCCCCTGCAATGATTTCTTTGAGGGCTGATGGTTCATGACCACTTGCGATGACTGTCTCTACTCCAGCATTTAGTGCAAACTTTACAGCCTCCAGCTTTGAGGCCATTCCTCCAATGGAGAACTTTCCATGATCAGATCTGACGTGCTGAGCAACAGCATCTATGTCCGTGACCTCAGGCACAACGCCACCATCATCGCCCTGAAGACCATCAACAGTACTCAGCATTACAAGCAAGCGAGCATCCAAGAGGCGTGACACACGAGCTGAGAGCATATCATTGTCCCCCACCCTTAATTCTTGCACAGCAACGGTATCGTTTTCGTTAATGATAGGCACAATGTTCTTTTCTTCTAACAAACGATGAAGAGTGTCCATCACATGATTGCTTGGACGTTCATGATCAAGGTCTGAGGCCGTGAGCAAAATTTGAGCTACATTGAGTCTAAACTTTTGAAAAAGATTCTCATAAGCATGCATCAGCCGAGTTTGCCCAACGGCGGCGCACGCCTGCCGCGAGGCCGTATCCTGAGGGTATCCACCCAGCTTTAGGGCCGAGACGCCGGCACCAACAGCTCCGCTTGAGACCATTACACAGGGGACTCCTGATGCAACCAACTCGGAGACGGAAGTGACTAAACGCACCAGCGAAGCCTCATCGAGTGTGCCGTCTTTCTCAGAAGTTAATACCCCCGTACCAATTTTAATTACTACAATGTCTCGTGCCATGATGTTATAGGTCGCATTGTTTGCAGGTTAGCTGTGTGAGGCAATCCGAATCGCCTGACAAACTGCAGGAAAAACCTGTTTTTTGCGACTCACTACCCCCGGAGCTTGGAATACGCCCTCAGCATCACGTTCAAAATTGAGGGCATTCATAATTTGAGCATCCCCGCTACCCAGCAAAAGGCTGTGATGACTGTTAATATCAGTAACGATCAGAAGTGCTAGGTCATAGCCTTTGAGCTCAATCAAGGCATCAAGAGCGGCAGCGAGGTCTTCTTTACGCCCGGAGAATAAATCTAAACCAGATTCTTCCACATGCGAAATACTGACTCTCGCACCATTTTCCTCAAACACTTTACGATCGGCGTTGATTGCCTCATCGGCAGTGTTGTGCGCCAACAAAGATCCAGACGCAAAAAAGTCATGGGTGAACTCAG
>CBFHKM010000129.1:0-5579 GCA_965656385.1 Oceaniferula sp. | reverse complement strand
GACGGTGACATCAAAACAAAAATGCTCAGTATGGAAGAAGGTGCTGTTCTTTCTGGTCGCACCGATATTGGGGCTTAATCGAATACCCTTTCTCTCTCGTCTATAAACAATCAAGCAAAGCCGGCGCACGCGTCGGCTTTTTTGTGCCGTGGCATCTCAGTGTATCAAGCAATGAAGGGACTTCCATTCTCATCAGCTCTCTCCACATTCTTCAAGCATCACTTCAACTATCGCTGTCCACTCTCGATCAATAGGCAAACCCCTGGCCGGCACTTTCTTACCCGCCACAGAATACCAATAAGCTGCATTGCCCAAATCCCCTTCTATCCTGTGTAAATAAGCATGTATCCAAGCACCATCCACCCCCTCAATTTCTTGGCATAAGTCATGCGCTTGGTCCCACTTGTTGGCACGTGCCAACCACATGGCCCTCAGAGATACACTCATTCCATCTGGAGGATTTTCACCTTCGTCGGTTGATTTGATAAAATCATCTAAGTTCATTTATTCAGTATTATGTATGATTACCATGATTTCAAAAGATACATCTAATTTAAAAGATCGAGCATCTCCTCATCACTGAGCCCTGTCATCATAGGGTTCAATTCATCACCCATCTCGCCCATCGCAGCAGCCATCACCTCACGCTTTTTGTCCTGCAGACGTAAAATCTTCTCCTCGACCGTGCCACGCGCGATCAATTTGTAAATCGTTGCCGGCTTTGTTTGTCCGATTCGATGAATACGGTCAGCCGCTTGCGCCTCTACCGCAGGGTTCCACCACGGGTCGAACAGCACAACCGTGTCCGCCGCCGTCAATGTGAGGCCATAGCCTCCAGCTTTAAGACTGATCAGAAATACAGGGGGACCTTCTGGCTTCTGAAAGCGCTCGACGACGCCAGCACGATCAGAGGTAGCACCATCAAGATAACAATAATCAATATCCTCTTGGTCCAATTCCGTCCGTATCAACGATAGCATTGAAGTGAATTGGCTAAACACCAAGACACGGTGACCACCACGCTGTGCTTCGGCAAGCAACTCAAGCAAACGAGCAAGTTTAACAGACACATCAGCAATTTTCTCGCTACCCATTTTATTGTCGATCAAACGAAGATCACAACAGCTTTGCCGCAGCCGAAGTAAAACAGTGAGCATCTGCATTCGGGCACCTTCTTTACCAACACTTTCACGGGCCTGGTCCAGCTTCTCTATACCATGACGTAAGATTGATTGATAATGGTCGCGCTGAATCACTGATGGCTCGCACCATATAACACTCTCAATTTTAGGAGGAAGATCCTTGGCAACTTCGGACTTTACCCGGCGCAACATGAACGGCTCCGTTCGCCAGCGCAGGCGTTGTAATACAGCCCGATCTGGGCGCTCCGCAGCACATGGCAACTCGTATCTGTTCCTGAAATCTTCCCTGCTACCTAAATAACGGGGCATCAAAAACTGAAAAATCGACCACAGGTCACGCACGCTGTTCTCTACTGGCGTACCGGTAATGGCAATACAAGCCGCCTCAGGAGCTGCCTGCCTCACCTTACGAGCCGCTTTGGCGGCTAGAGTATCTGGATTACGAATTGCACTTGCTTCATCTAAAACCATGGCTGCGATAGGTAACGCCTCATAGTGTGCTACATCTCGATCCAGCAAGGCATAGCTTGTTATAATTAAATCAGCAGATTGCATCACATCATAGTAGGAGCTACGCCGTGCACCATGCATAATAAGCACATTAAAATCAGGAATAAACTTCTGGGCTTCATCACGCCACGTGCCCAAGAGCGTAGCGGGACATACAATCAACACAGGTAACTTGCTCATCTCAGCGTTGTTGGTCTTCCACAGCTTAAGGAAAGCAAGTGTCTGTAATGTTTTACCCAGACCCATATCGTCAGCCAGCAGCGCTGATCCATTACCGGATGCGATGCGATAGAGCCACTCAACACCTTCCTTCTGATATTGACGTAATATATCTGCTAATGCTGGCGGTAATTCAGGCACGGGAGATGAATCACTCTCTTTATCAGCACCGTAATGCACTCGGAGACGATCAAGATATGACTCTTGCTGTGATGAAAAGTAATAACGCCCAGCTTCTTGACGAGGATCTGTATCAAGCAAGAAACCCTCCATCACTTCAGCATCGAATTTTGAAATAACAGCCTTACCCCCTCCTGGCATCGGCATCGTTCGGCTTCCTGACTGAAGCATTTTACGCACAGCCGCTTCATTCAATGCATGGCCACCAACCTGCCATGAGAGATCACAGGCTAACCAATCCTCGCCGCTACCCTGCGGCTGGATAGACGGTATGATGCGATCAACACGCCGCTCTACTTGCTGCAGTTTTTCCTCTGTCAACACCCTCCACTTCTTGCGCAAACTTGGCAAAACGCCTGTCAGGAAATCAATCACTTCGTCTTCACCTCGCAAAAGCAGTGATCCTGTAGCATCAATTACATCGAAGCCGCTTTCCATGAGGCTTGCAATAGCCTGCTGTTCAACATCAGGGTTTCGAATCAACCACTTGCAAGGGGTTTCAGATGGTAAGGGGAATGAGACTTCCGACCGCCTTGTTGACGCCAAGACTACACGCTCGCCCTGCCCATAAATTGCAGTCAAGCGAGTCTGTAACGCACGTGTCGAACCCGCTAAACTCATCTCAATCACCGGCAGCGCCTCCTCGATATCGAGCCCTCCCAAGTCACTTGGCAATTGATACCCCTCCGCAAGCACATCTAGGACTTTAACAAAATGCTTCACCTCGATCTGCAACCAGTCGCCAGCTAGTAAGTCCTGGGGATCAATCACCTCCGACACGGGAGAACCTGACGGCATAGTCACATTAGAAGAGTTCGCCACCGTTAGCTGACGCTCAGCTGGCTGCCATTCAGCAAGGCTTTCCCCCAGCATCAGCAGCCTTAGCTCATCTCTTTCAGAATACTTCAGCTTGAGCCACATCATTTCATCTTCTAGCTCCAATTCTAGAGCTGGGCGCAGCGAGCCCAGATGAACCCTCATAGGAATATCCCCACAAAAGATGCGAGGATGACCATCAAGAGCACGGTAAAAAGCAGCAAGCTTCTCGTCAGGAACCGAGATCATAGCAGCACCTGCAGAGCCCACATTTTCGATAAGCCATAGCGCAAGCCGCTCATCAGCCACAAGCGGGGATGCCTCCTCACAGAGCTTTAAATGCACAGCTTTCAGCCCATCTTCTGGAAAATTTGGCGAGAGCCTCACCTGCAGAGGCACGAGCTCAGCCGGCAAGACAACGCCTTTCTTAATGTCGAGCTCAGGCTTCTTTTTCTCCGCAGCGCCTTTGCCTTGCTGCTCGATGCCAGCCAGCAATACCGCCGCCGCATGCTCACACATTGCCCCCGTAGATCGGGCCACAGCACAGCTGCATAGGTTTTTGACCCTCGTAGGGCTTAGCACCTTGACTACAACGCGCATTGGCCGCTTGCCCGAGCCTACCTGCGCTTGGAATACATGCCCTTGATCGGTATTTTTGTAAGTCAACCCAGCTACCTTGCCCAGCCTCAGCAAGGCGCGCGCATCCTTAAAGACTCGCCCTCCAGCTGCTTGACCTACCCATGGCTCAGTTATAAACATCACTTGTGAACAGCAGACTGACGAAATGTAGCCCCAGTGCAATGACACGTTTACAGATCATGCATTTTTTATCTTTGGTCAGTCGCATGAATAGTGCATGGTCATTGGAGTCCTCCACCAGCGCAAAAATCCCATCATCGTAGAAAATAGAATGAAAATAATTGCCATCGCGAACCAAAAAGGAGGTGTCGGTAAAACAACCACAGCCATCAACCTATCAGCAGGGCTGGCTCAACGCCAACAGCGTGTATTACTGATCGATCTGGACCCTCAGGCAAATGCGACCAGTGGCGTTGGACACGAAGCAGATGGCGAAGATGACGACACTATCTACCACCCATTACTTGGAGAGTGTGGCTTGGCAGAGAAAATTGTCCCCTCCCGTATTGAGAATTTATCCCTCATCCCCTCAGGGATGGATCTTGCCGGCGTTGAGATTGAACTTGCACGCATGGACGACCACCTCGTTCGACTTCGCAAGCTGCTTGCCGATTACAAACAACACAACCAATTTGACTTCTGCATTCTTGACACCCCGCCCTCGCTCGGTGTCTTGATGACCTCAGCTCTGGCTGCCGCAGACGAGATCCTCATCCCCCTACAATGCGAGTGGTTCGGCTTGGAGGGACTTGCCAAAATCGTGCAAGTCATTGAGCAAATTAGGGAGACGGGCGCGAACCCTCAAATAACCCTCGAGGGCATTCTTATGACCATGTATGATGGTCGCACAAATTTGTCGCGCCAAGTTGTTGAAGAAGTTGCCAATTACTTTCCTGCTCAACTTTACAAAACGGTCATCCCAAGGTCCATTCGCATCGGAGAAGCTCCCAGCCATGGCAAAACCATCTTTGAGCACGACCCCTCTGGAAACGCAAGTATCGCCTATGGTAACGCCGCTGATGAATTCCTGACGCGTCACAATATCTTTGCCCCTCCATCAGACGCTGTCTCTACCAATACCACCAGCGTCTAACCCGCAGAGGAATATGGCAAACAGCCAAACCTTGAGTCAAAGAGGATACCCATCTCCATGAGCAGCCCAGCTCGTAAACAATCCCTGTTGCCTGACGCTTGCTGAGCGCGAGCCACCCCACGCAAAAAACTCCCCACATTATGTCCGACACCCCTGCACAAATAGGCGAACGAGCACAGCTAAAGGTACTCAAAAAAAGCGCTCCCGGCTACTTCCTCGACTCACGTGGCGAGCTCGGGAACATCCTTCTCCCTCGTAATGAAATTCACGGCCCATGCGAAGTAGGTGAGATTGTCGATGTCTTTATCTATTGTGATTCCGAGGATCGCCCCATCGCCACCATGAAGCAGCCCAAGGCGATGCCCGGAAGCTTCGCATGCTTGGAGTGCATCTCAGTCACGGGCATCGGCTCCTTTCTCGACTGGGGTCTCGCAAAAGACTTATTCATTCCATTTCGCGAGCAAAACAGCCGCCTTGATGTTGGCAAATCGTATGTCGTCTTCGTCTATGTGGATCCTGAGAGTGATCGCATCGTTGCTAGCCGGCGCATTAACCGCTACCTGAGCAAACAAGAACCAGACTACTCCCTCAACCAGCAAGTTGAGCTCATGGTCTACGCCAAAACTGACCTTGGCTACAAAGCAATCATCAACGGCCAACACAGTGGCGTTCTTTTTGCGAACGAAGTCTTTCGCAAACCAGCACCGGGAGAAATCCTAACGGGTTATATCGCGAAGCTCCGTAGCGACGGCAAAATAGATCTCAGCCTGCAACCACCTGAGCAATCGGCTCGAGAAAAAACAGAAGACCTCGAGACCAGAATCGAAGTTGAACTGGCAGCTCGGAATGGCTTTTGGTCATTATCTGATTCTAGCCCACCCGATGATATTTATCAGGCCTTAGGAGTCAGTAAAAAGGCATTCAAGAAAGCAACTGGAGCACTCTTCAAAAAACGCAAAATCACCATTGCCAAAGACGGC
>CBFHKM010000128.1:0-5597 GCA_965656385.1 Oceaniferula sp. | reverse complement strand
AATAGCCACCACCTCGTTGTCGGCAAAGCTGGGGGGGCCACGGTCCACGAAGCTCTTGCTGCAGAATGCCCGATGCTTATCCACCATTTAGTACCCGGACAAGAAGAAGGCAACTTAACCTTGCTGCGACTTCTCAATGGTGGCGACCTCGCCGAAGATGAGGGAATGCTCTCCAAGCATCTCAGTAATATGCTTGCTGATGATGCATCTTTGTGGCGACAAATGAAACAAGGGCTAGCCGAAAACTCTCGCCCCTGTGCAGCACAACAAGCTGCCGACTTCATTATTCAACAAATCAACGGCCATTGAGCCCCCCTGAAAAGCCACAGGCTTTGGCAACACCCAAATTCTATTTATGACCATAGATTTAGACAATAAGAGTATAGATTTCCTTTTTGATATTGGCAATGTCATCGTCCATGTCGACTTCATCTCCTCACTCAAAAGACTCATACCTGAGGCCATCGACAATCCAGAGGCCAGGCTCAATCGCCTACTAGAAAGAAAAGATGAATTCGAAGCCGGACGCCTATCTAGTGAAGATTATTTTCCCTGGGCAGCACAAACGATCGGCTTCGAGGGTGAGCTCGAGGAGTTCATGGAAGCATGGGTTGACATCTTCAGCCCCAACCAAGCCATGTGGGACACTATCGAGTCATTACACGACGCGGGACATCGGCTTATTCTTTTCTCAAATATCAACCAACCACATATTGATTATTTGCAGAGCCAGCATCCAATATTCAAATGCTTCACGGGTGGCATCTTCTCATACAAAACTGGGCACATCAAACCAGAGAATGAAATCTACCAATTAGCGATCAGAGAATACAAGCTCGTGCCCGAGAGAACCGCCTACATAGACGACTTACCTGCCAATATTGAAGCTGGAAAAAAAGCAGGCTTGGTTTGCCATCAGTATTGTTCCGATCGGCACCGTGACTTCCTAGCCTGGCTCAGCAGCATCAAATAATCATAACCTGCCTCCTAGGCGGATACATTTTTCACATTGATAGTTGGCTTTTATCTCTCTGACAGCTAAACACAAGTATGCCTGAAGAGAGCAGAGTATTGGACATTGAGGCTCTCGAGTCAGCCATTGAGAACCTTGATATAGAGGTATTTCAGTCCACCGCTGAGGACCTCCATTACGCCGACCTCGCCTCCGTCTTTCAGGACCTAGAAGATGACGAGGCACGAAGCTTCTTCACGAAGAACATCAACCTAGCAAGCTTCCCACAAGTTCTTGCCGAGTTACCAGATGCCCTTATCGAAGAAACTCTGCAGCGCTTTGATGAAAGTTCTCAGCGTGAAATTCTGCGCAAACTTATCGATGATGACCGCGCCGATGTCTTACAGGATGTAAGCCCTGAGGCACGTCAGCACTACCTCGCAATGCTCAAACCTGAGCAGCAAGAAACCACACGTAGCCTCATGCGTTATAATGAGGACACTGCGGGAGGGCGAATGACTACTCACGCTGCTCGCATTAGCTTGGGCACGACTGCCAAAAGTGCCCTTGAGATATTGCGTAAATACAAAGACTCCACCCAATCGCTTGCCCGCATCTATGTTGTAGACGATCAAGGCCGACTCAAAGGCAAAACTCGCCTGCGTGAACTTGCCTTTACCCCATGGGATACATTGGTAGACGACATTATGGATGAGGCCGATTTGTCCATCTTAGCCAGCACTGACCAGGAGGAAGCTGCTCAGATGTTTTCTAAATATGACATGACCTTGCTACCGGTGGTAGACGAATACGACCATTTGCTCGGAGTCATTACTCACGATGATGTGTTAGAAATTATCGAGGAGGAATCCACCGAAGATATCGAAAAAATGTCAGGTATTGCCGGCGAGCAATCAGAGCAAACTTACCTCAATACATCGGTCGCTACCCACTTCAAACGTCGCTTTCCATGGCTACTGATACTAGCTCTACTCGCTATTTCTTCCGGCTACGTCATGCTGCGCTTTGAGCACATCCTCAGCCACATCTACCTGCTCGCTCTCTATCTACCGATGGTTGTAGCGGCTGGGGGAAATACCGGTGGCCAGGCGGCAACCATGGTCATCAGAGCCATGTCGCTGGGCGAACTCGAGGCCGGATCGACCAGTAAAGTCATCACCAAAGAACTCATCTTAGGCATCATACTGGGTGCCATTCTTGGCTGTTGTATTGCCCTGATCACTCTTTTCATACTTCCTATTTTCGACCCACCTCTGCCTGAAGGCGTCCCATTGACCACCTTCGCGCTAGCCGTCTCTATCGCATTAGGCGCTCAAATCACGACATCTACTCTCTCTGGTGCACTGTTGCCACTTGGCGCACGCGCCATCAAGCTCGACCCTGCGGTAGTCGCAGCTCCCGCTATCACAACCTTAGTGGATATATCGGGCATGGTGATCTACTTCACTGCAGCCCAAGCAATACTTCCCGCAGTAGTTTAAGGGCACTCATTCAGACCCTCAAACGGCAGCACAAAAAAAGGCGCCTCCATCAATGTGGAAACGCCTTTGAAATAATAGATGCCTGTTGACTAAAGCATACCGACAAGGGTCTTACCCATGTCTGATGGGGTCTCAGAGACAGCAATACCGCATTCAGCAAGAATTGCTTTTTTCGCTTCCGCGGTGTCTTCCTCACCACCGACAATTGCTCCGGCGTGCCCCATGCGGCGTCCCGGAGGCGCTGTCGCACCCGCAATGAAACCTGCGATTGGCTTAGAACAATTTTCTTTCGCCCAGCGAGCGGCTTCTGCTTCGGCATTGCCACCGATTTCACCAATCATAATAATCGCCTCTGTCTCAGGGTCCTCATTGAACATTTTTAACACATCGAGGTGTGAAGTTCCATTGATGGGATCACCACCAATACCCACACATGTGCTTTGGCCATAGCCAAGCTCGGTAAGCTGATAGACGGCCTCGTAAGTCAAAGTGCCCGAACGTGATACAACACCAACATTACCACGCTTGTGAATGTAACCGGGAGCAATGCCAATACGACACCCTCCGTGAGAATCTTCGCCAAGCCCGGGAGTCACGATACCCGGACAATTGGGCCCGATTAGGCGAGTCTTACTCCCCTGCATCATCTCCTTCACCCGCATCATATCTGCCACAGGAATCCCCTCCGTAATACATACAACGAGATCAAGCTCAGCATCAACGGCTTCCAAAATAGCGTCTGCGGCAAACGGAGGCGGCACAAAGATTGCCGATACCGTAGCTCCTGTTTCCTTGGCGGCTTCTTCACAGGTATCAAAGACTGGCGTCTTCTGTCCAAAGATCTGACCGCCCTTTCCGGGAGTCACACCGGCAACAATTTGAGTGCCGTAATCTAGGCTTAGCTGGGCGTGTTTGCCCCCAAAGCCTCCAGTGATGCCCTGCACGAGCACCTTAGTGTTTTCATCAACTAGAATTGACATAATAAAATAAGTTTTGTTTGAGGGTTATGCACTGACTGCTGCAACAGCTTTCTCAGCGGCATCGTTAAGACTTTCAGCAGTGATCACATCGAGATCCGAGTTGGCGATTAGCTCACGACCTTGGGCAACATTTGTTCCTTCCAAGCGAACAATGAGAGGAATGCTTAAGCCCGTCTCCTTTGCCGCAGCAAGAATGCCTTCGGCAATAATATCACATTGCATGATACCGCCGAAGATATTGACCAGGATACCCTTCACGTTGGGATCACCGAGAATAATTTTAAAAGCTGCAGAAACTTGTTCCTTGGTAGCACCGCCACCTACGTCTAGGAAGTTAGCAGGGTCACCACCGCAGTGCTTGATAATATCCATAGTTGCCATAGCAAGACCCGCACCATTGACCAAGCAAGCGATGTTTCCATCTAGCCCGATGTAGTTGAGGTCAAATTTGGATGCTTCCACCTCGCGAGGGTCTTCCTCGTCGGTATCACGATAAGCGACAATATCGGGATGGCGATAAAGCGCATTGTCGTCGAAGCCAAACTTCGCATCAAGTGCAAGGATATCGCCTTCGGGCGTGACCACCAGCGGATTGATCTCAACCATAGAACAGTCACACTTCAAAAACAGAGCATAGAGATTCTTAATCAACTTCCCAAACTGCTTGGCTTGGTCGCCAACAAGCTCAAGCGCTTTGATCAGCTTACGAACTTCGTAGGCTTGAAGGCCCGCGAGTGGATGAATAAACTGACGGACAATCTTATCAGGAGTGCTCTCAGCAACCTCTTCAATGTCCATGCCACCCTCGGTACTGGCGACAATCACTGGACGACAAGTTTCACGATCCATCAGAATCGCCAAATAAAGCTCACGCTCAATATCAACAGCCTCAGCAATCATCACCTTGCTAACCAGTTTACCTTCCTCACCGGTTTGTTTGGTAACAAGTGTTTGGCCAATCATCTTTTCAGCATACTCGGCAGCTTTTTCTGGTGTTTCAATAAGGTGGACACCACCTTGAAAACCATTTTTAAAAGTTCCTTTGCCTCGGCCACCCGCGTGGACCTGAGCCTTGATCACTAATTGCTTGCCCTCACCATTTTCGATAATGGCTCGAGCTACGGCTTCCGCCTCTTCAGCTGTTCCAGCGACCTGCCCGTTGGGACTGGCAACACCGAATTTTTCGAACAACTCCTTCGCCTGATATTCGTGGATATTCATGACATAATGCGCTACTTGAGCGCGGACGTCGGGAAGCTATGAGGATGCGTGCCTAGGGTCAAGGTGCTAATGAGCAAATATCTACGCAGCCCTCAAATAAATAAGACAATCAGCTTGGCTAATAACGCTTATTAAGTGAATTTTATACCTACATGAAGCTACTACCTTATCTGCATGGCTCAATAGCCTTATTGAGCCTCGTTTTTTCACCGACGACCTTATCTAAGGAAAGCTCTGCTACCAAGGCTTTGCCATGGGCCCAAGAAAAGAGTGATATCAGCGCAGACTCGAGAGTGACCTACGGCCAGCTGCCCAATGGCATGCGCTACATCGTATTGGGAAACCAACAGCCTCCGGGTCGAGTCAGCATGAGACTTCACATCGCTGCGGGCTCCCTCATGGAACGCGACGACCAGCGTGGGGTGGCCCACTTCTTGGAACACATGGTATTCAACGGTTCCAAAAACTTCCCAGACGCCAGTAAGCTCATCCCCAAAATGCAACGTCTAGGCATTGCCTTTGGTGCCCATGCCAATGCCTACACCTCGTTTGATGAGACCGTCTACATGCTCGATCTCCCCAACAACGAGCAAGACACCCTCAAGCTTGGATTTGACGTCATGCGCGACTTTGGCGATGGAGCTTTCCTTAAAGAGTCCGAGATCGAGAAAGAGCGCGGGGTCATTCTCTCAGAAAAAACATCACGCGATTCCGTACAAATGCGATTGATGGAGAAACAATTCAACGCCCTACTCCCTGATGCCCTATTGGCTAAGCGCTTCCCCATAGGAACAGAGGAAATCATCAAATCGGCCCCCCGCTCTGTGTTCACAGACTTCTACCGTGAGTATTACAACCCCAGCCGCATGACCTTCGTTTACGTTGGCGACTTTGACCCAAAAGCTGCTGAACAACGTATTATTGAAACCTTTGGCACTATGA
>CBFHKM010000127.1:0-5624 GCA_965656385.1 Oceaniferula sp. | reverse complement strand
TAATCGCACCTGCGGCTATCTACATCAACGGGCAGAAAATCAATGACCCCAGCAAAGCTGTCAGCCTCAATGCCGGCGCCAACCCGATACTGATCCGCTTGGACAGCCACGGTGAAGCCCATCTGGTGCTTCGCAAACACGGCACCCCGGCTCATCAGCAAACAATGCCACTCGCCATGAGCTGGTATCAGGACCCGGGTCTGTTACTTTTTGACCCCTACGCCGCAACAAAGGCCAGTGCAGAGACCCTGAGTTTCGCCACTGCCCCCGGCACTACGGCTATCACTGTTGCCAAGGCTCACAGCACCACTCCGGTGCAGGCTTTTTACAACGGGCAGGCAATGGTTACCAAAGATGGAGCGCGCTATGAGGCGACCTCTCCCACAGCAGGTGCTGCCATCATTGAGCTAAAGCTCACCCCGTCTGCCGGCATTCACGGAGGTGCCGCTATCCCCGAGCCCATCAACGTGCATACCAATGGCAAGGGAGTCATGGCTCTCGGTGACTGGTCCAAGGTGGGGGTCTTGCACAACTACTCAGGGGGTGTCAAATATCAGAAGACTATCACTCTCAGTGCAGAGCAATCCCGGCAAGTCACCACCCTTGACCTTGGACAGGTGATTGCCACCGCGGAAGTCAGCATCAATGGCAAGCAAGTTGGAGTGCGCGTTGCTCCGCCGTGGAAGTTTGATCTCAGTAGCAGTCTCAAGCCCGGAGAAAACATCCTTGAGGTCACCGTTTACAACACCCTCTCTAACCACTATCAGACCATTTACAACCTCTACCGCGGTGAGCCCACCTCCGGTCTGCTAGGACCGGTGAAGTTGATGAAATAGTGCCCGAATCTCAAAACCCAACTCATGAAATACCTAAAATATATCACCCTGTTCCTTCTGCTCACTCAGTTCTCCTTTGCCGACTGGCACGCCTCATGGATTGGTGCGGGTAATGGTAAACCAGCGGCAGACATCAAAATACTTACAGCACGCTATCAGGCGGTGGGCAAAGCTGATCAGCACGTGGACCTACTCGGCAAAATCGAGGCGCAAATCAAAGGGGGAGATCATGTCATAGCGGCGACCAATGAGTATGCCGGTAAGGACCCGCTTCATGGCACGGAAAAAACCCTCGAGATCGAGTACAGCCTCAACGGAGTGGCCAAAAAACTCTCGCTAAAGGAAGATCAGGAAGTGGATCTTCTCACAGGGGCGGCACCTGCCAACAAAGCGGCGAACAACAATGGTGCCAACCAATGGATCTGCTATCGCAAAAAAGTCACCTTCGCCAAGTCTGCGGACTCTGCCCTTGCTAAAATTTCCGCCGACTCCAAGTACTGGCTTTGGATCAATGGCGAGCTGATCGTCTTTGAGGGCCAGCTCAAGCGCGGCCCCAACCCGAACGATACCTACTACGATGTGGTGGACCTCAAGCCCCATCTGGTGGAGGGCGAGAACACCATCGCTGTCTTGCTCTGGTACTTTGGCAAGCACGGCTTTAGCCACAAGAGCAGTGGCAAGGCGGGATTTCTTTTTGAAGCGGATATCGATGGCAACAAGCTCCTCAGTGACGCAAGCTGGAAGGCGGCCAAGCACCCCGCCTATGGCAACACTGCAGTACCGCTTCCCAACTTCCGCCTGCCAGAGTCCAACATCCGATTTGATGCCGGCAAGGATATCCCCGGCTGGCAAAATCCTGGATTTGACGACTCTGCGTGGGAAGCAGCAGCGGAGCTGGGCAAAGCCCCCTGTGCCCCGTGGAATGAGCTGGTTGAGCGCCCAGTGCCACTGTGGAAAGATTTCGGCCTAAAGGACTACACCAACGCTGCCGAGCTTCCCAAGGTGTCGGACGGCTCAGTGATTGTGGCCAAGCTGCCATACAACGCCCAGGTCACCCCTTACTTGAAAATCGAAGGCCCGGCAGGCAAGCAGATCGACATCCGCATGGACAACTACCAGGGAGGAGGCACGCCCAATGTCCGTGCAGAATACATCACCCGTGAAGGTGCCCAGGAGTATGAGAGCCTCGGCTGGATGAACGGACACGAGATGCACTACAAGATACCCGCGGGCTTCAAAATTCTCGCCCTCAAGTATCGTGAGACTGGCTACAACTGCGAGTTCACCGGAACCTTTGAGTGCAATGATGAGTTCCTGAACCGCTACCGCCAGAAGGCTCTGCGCACCCTCTACATCACCATGCGCGACACCTACATGGACTGCCCGGATCGCGAGCGGGCGCAGTGGTGGGGGGACATGGTCAACGAAATGGGCGAGGCTTTCTATGCGCTCGATACTCGCGCCAATGGGCTGGCAAAAAAAGGCATTTTCGAGCTCGCCAACTGGCAGCGCCCTGACCATACCATCTACTCGCCTATTCCTGCCGGTAATTGGGATCGTGAACTGCCCATGCAGATGCTCAACTCCGTCGGCTACTTCGGCTTCTGGACCTACTACCTCTACAGCGGTGACCTTGAGACCATCCGCAGCGTTTACCCACGGGTCAAAAACTACCTTTCCATCTGGAAGCTCGGCCAAGACGGGCTGGTCATATCGCGCAAAGGTGGATGGACCTGGGGTGACTGGGGCAATAACAAGGACATGACCATCCTCTACAACGGCTGGTATTACCTCGCCCTCAAAGGCCAGCTCAAGATGGCTGAGGCCGTGGGAGAAACCGGTGACCTTGCTGAGATCCAAACCAAGATGGCGAGTATCGAGGCGAACTTCAACAAGACCTTCTGGACTGGCAAGGAATACCGATCCCCCGGCTACAAGGGCCAGACCGATGACCGTGCACATGCCTTGGTCGTTGTTGCCGGCCTCGCCAAAGCCGATCAATATCCCGCGATTCGTGAGGTCTTCAAGACTCAGGAACACAGTAGCCCCTACATGGAGAAATACGTCGGTGAGGCCCTCTACATGATGGGGCTCGAAGACGATGCCATCGTCCGTACTAAAAAACGCTTCAAGGCCATGACCGATCACCCCAACACCACACTCTGGGAAGGCTGGGGAATCGGCAACAAGGGCTACGGTGGCGGCACGATTAACCACGCCTGGTGCGGTGGTGCACTCACCTTGCTGTCCCAGTATGGGGCAGGGATTGCCCCGCTCACCCCGGGCTACGGCACCTACCAGGTGGCTCCCCAGATGGGCACACTGCTTAGCCACATCAAAACCACCGTGCCCTCGGTCAAGGGTGACATTCACATTGAGCTCAAGCGTGAGGCGCAGAGCCTCTCACTTGATCTGGACTCACCGGCAGATACCACCGCCATCATCAGCCTGCCCAAGCTCAGTCACTCAAAAGTATCCAAAGTCCTCGCCGGCGATAAAGTGATCTGGCAACAAGGAAGGGCTCAGGATCTGCCCGCCGGCTTGACCTTTCTGGCAGAGACCGGTCAGGCGATCCAATGGAGCGCCAAGCCGGGACGCCACACGCTGAGTGTGGAATATGAGGAGGAATGAGCCCAAGGTGGCGGCAGGAACTTTCAGCCAGAGCTGCCGCATCGCGGCCGACTCACGCTAAGGCGCAAAGCTGCGTGGTCCGCATGACTTCGCTGAGCCATTAGTTTACTTAGGATCAGCATCTTGTAGCTACGCATCACCCAAAAGGGTGATTGACCTTATTTCAAAAAATCAGTAAATGTAAGGGTGAGGTTGATAAATTACATTAAATATACAGAAATCTAAAGTAAATAACACCTCAGCGATTCACCTCAGTGATCTATTACTTTAAGCTTCTGCGTAAAGTATAATAAAACCTCCGATCCCATAAACAACAAGTAGCTAACACTATGAAAAAGCCTAACAATAATATTCTCAAGCATAGCCTGCCAGCGCCAATCTTGACTGCCCTCTTCCTGCCCGCAGGGTTGCTATGTTCCGGCATTGCCCAAGCAGCCACTGAAACTTGGGACGGCGGGCATGGGACCGTAAACGTGTGGTATGCGAACTTAAACTGGGCCGACGACACCGCTCCGGGTGATGGCGATGACCTGGTCTTCACTGGCACGACGAGGTTGAATCATCTAGCCCATGGGGATTGGGGCGGCGATGCGGACGCACAAATCGGCAGCATTACCTTTGATGCGGCTGCGGGGGCCTTTGTCATCGGCGACGCAGGTGGTGGCACATATAGGATGTTCGGAGACATCACCAACAACTCCACCAATCTGCAGACGCTCAATTTTGCCATTCAACTCGATGCGAACATATCAGCAGACACCGCTGCTGGAGACATCACCTTGGGAGGTGTTATTAGTGGATCTCAATTCATCGCCAACGACGGTGACGGTACCTTGCTACTTGAAAGCGCAAATACCCACACTGGAGGTACACGAGTAGGGTTTGATAATAACAGCCAGAATTCCGCTACACGTGTTGTCAAGGTCACGGACAGTGGGGCCCTGGGAACCGGTAAGCTCGAATTTTTCAAGAGCGGCACTTTTGAGTTGGGCTCGGATGCACTCACCATCACCAACAATGTATTCAGCGGTAACTACAGTGCTGATGGCAATGACAAGATCATCAAGCTTGATCTCGCTGGCACCAACTCGGGAACTATGAGCGGTAACATTGACACACGTGGTACACATGCAGGACATTTCCAAGTGGATGTGGGTAGTGCAGACACCCTGACACTGAGTGGCAACATTTCCAATGGAGCTGGTGGTGGATCTGGCATTACCAAGATTGGCGATGGCACGCTGCTCCTCTCTGGCACAAACACCTACAACGGCAAAACTACCGTCGATGCGGGCACCCTGAAGCTCTCTGGCGGCAGTGCGATCGAAGACATCAGAGATGTCACAGTGAATGCCGGTGGCACGCTGGACCTCAACGGCAGTAGCGAGACGATCAACCGCCTGACAGGCTCAGGGACCATTGATAACTCGGCTAGCGCCGGCACCCTGATTGTGGGCAGCAACAACAGCACCTTCACATTTGATGGAACGCTCACAGACAGCGTCGGAACTCTAAAACTGAGGCAGGCCGGCACTGGCACTCTCACCCTCACTGGATCCAGCACTTACTCGGGCGGCACTGACATCTACGCGGGCACTGTGGTGGCTAACCACTCTGCAGCACTAGGCACTGGGGAGATCTACATGGGCGTTACTGCGGGAGTTACCCAAACCCTAGCCATTGGTGCAGATGGGGTTAATATCGCCAATAACTTCTTCCTGCAAAACAGCAACTCCACTCATGAGATCAAATTTGATGTGGCCGGTTCCAATGCTTCTACCTTGTCAGGTAATATGACCAACCAAGTGGACAATGCTGGTAACTTGGACTTTATTGTGGGTGCGGATGACACCCTGACCCTAAGTGGCAACCTCAGTAGTGGAAGTGCTGGAAATTCAGGATTGGACAAGGATGGTGCTGGCACCCTGGTGCTCTCGGGCAGCAATGCCTATAAAGGAGCAACGAGGGTCAACGACGGCACCCTCTCACTCGCCACAGGCTACACCCACACTGGCACAGGCGCCTTTACTGTCGCAGGCGGCACACTCAACATCGCCGACGGCGTTAATCTTAGTAACGCCATGACCATCGGTCTTGATGGGGTCATCAGCCCCGGTAACTCACCCGGAACGGCATCTACAGGAGCTCAGACTTGGA
>CBFHKM010000126.1:0-5657 GCA_965656385.1 Oceaniferula sp. | reverse complement strand
AAGAAGCACGGCATTCGGTTCGGCCTCTACTACAGCATCATTGACTGGAACCACCCCACCCAGAAGCGCCCCTCAGAACTTGGTAAAAAGGGTCGGCCGGGAAATACTCTGATCGTGGATGACCGGAAGCAGGAATACGTCGATTATCAAAAAAACCAAGTCCTTGAGCTGCTCAAGAAATATGATCCTGCCATGCTCTGGTTCGATGGTGACTGGGCGCCCTGGTGGACGATGCAAGATGGACTAGAACTCCACCGTGCCATCCGCGAGGCCAGCCCGCAGGTGATCGTCAACAACCGGGTGGCCAAGCGCAGTGGCTACGAGTTAGACTTCGTCACCCAAGAGCAGCACCACTTCAAGGATAGCTTCCCCAAGCACTGGGAAGGCTGCTACACCATGAATAAATCATGGGGCTACAAGAAACACGATCAAGCCTGGAAGGATGCCCAAACGGTTTACAACAAGCTGAAGGATATCAACGAAAAAGGCGGCAATCTCCTGCTCAATGTCGGGCCTGATGGCAAGGGTGTGGTCCAGCCGGAAGCGATCGCCATCCTGCAAGAAACCGCAGCGTTGTTGAAAGAGAAACCCATTCAAAAAAACATACCAACGATCACCAAGCTTCCCGGTATCAAAAAGGTTCAACAAAAACCAAGGAAGAAAAAGTGAGAGAGCCAATTAGCAGCATGACGATCAAAAGCCTGCGACTTGCCGCGACACTTGCCTTGCTCACAACAGCAGCACTCGCTGACGCCGGGAAACCTAACATCGTCCTGATCTTCACCGATGATCAGGGCTGGGGTGATGTCGGCTGCTACGGGCTTGAGAACGGCAAGACTCCGGAGCTCGATCGTATCGCCACGGAGGGTATTAAGTTTACCAATTTCTACGTGAACTGCGCGCAGTGCACTGGCTCCCGTGCCGCACTCTTGACCGGATGCCACTATCAGCGTGTCGGCATGCCGACGGTTTTCTGGCACACGGGGACTGGCGGATTCCACCCCTCGGAGACCACCATCGCCGAGCTGCTCAAGGCAGAGGGCTACGCGACGGCGTGCATTGGCAAGTGGCATCTTGGTCACAGGCCAGGCTATCTCCCGGTCGACCAGGGGTTTGATTACTACTACGGCATTCCCTACAGCAACGACATGAAATTTGACCCCAAACTGGCCCGCTCAGAAAACATGCTCCTGCGCCAGGGATGGACCAAGGCAAAGCTCGACGACAGCAAGGCGGTTTGGAAGCGCAATGAGGTGCCACTGATGCGCAACCGCGAGGTCATTGAATTCCCCGCTGATCAGAAGACAATCACCAAACGCTACACCGAGGAAGCGATCCAATTTATCCGTGAGCATCAAAACGAGCCCTTCTTCGTCTATCTGCCCCACACCATGCCGCACAAGCCTCTGGCCGTTTCCGAGGCCTTTGAACCCAGCTCAAAGGGAGGCAAAAAAGGTAAAGAAGCCATCTACGCCAAGGTGCTCGAAGAGATCGACTGGTCGGCGGGTCAGATCCTCCGGACCTTGAAGGAGCTCGGGCTTGATGAAAACACGCTGGTTATCTTTTCCAGTGATAATGGACCCCAATACGGCTCCACCGCTGGCCTGCGCGGACAGAAAGGGACCCCCTACGAGGGCGGCATCCGCGTCCCCTGCATCATGCGTTGGCCCCAATCCATCCCTTCAGGCAAAACATGCGATGAGCTGGCAACCACCCTGGATATTCTGCCAACCGTTGCCGGCATCATAGGTGCCCAGCTACCAAGTGATCGCAAAATCGACGGCAAAGATATCCTCCCCTTGATGAAGGCACTCCCCGGAGCAAAAACACCATACGAGAGCTATGTTCTTCTCTACCGGAATGGATGTGTCCGCAGCGGCAAGTGGAAATACTACCCCTTCAATGCTGCGAGCGATCACAAGGGGAACCTCTCTAAAGACGATCCCCGCAGCAAGGCTGCCGTTCAGCTCTACGATCTCTCCGCAGACCCATTTGAGAAAGTCAACCTTGCCGATCAGCATCCCGAAGTTTGCACCCGCCTGCACAAGGCATACAAGGATCTCAAGACAGAGATCAAACAAAACGCCCGCCCAAGAGGTAAATAACACAAATCTAACAATGAATTCATGAGACAAACAAAAAGTAACCACCGTGATTCGATGAAAGTAATCACCACCATTTTCCTAACATTATTACTCACAGTGTCCTCGGAAGCGACGGACAAACCAAACATCGTCTTGATCATGGCAGATGACCTTGGCTATGAGTGCATCGGAGCCAACGGAGGAACCTCCTACCAAACACCTGTGCTGGACAGCCTGGCCAAGACAGGCATGCGCTTCGAGCACTGCTATTCCCAGCCTCTCTGCACGCCCTCGCGAGTGCAGATCATGACCGGTATCTACAACATGCGCAACTACGTGGGCTTCGGTCGCCTTGATCGCAAGCAAACCACCTTCGCCCACCTTCTCAAAAAGGCCGGTTACGCCACCTGTATCGCCGGCAAGTGGCAACTCGGCAGGGACAAGGACTCCGCCCAGCACTTCGGATTCGATCAGTCCTGCCTGTGGCAGCACACCCGCGGTGGTCGCTCCATGAAAGACGACATCAAATACGACCGCCGCTTCGTGAACCCGCTGCTCGAGATCAATGGCGAAGAAAAAGACTTCACCAATGGTGAATACGGCCCGCAGGTCTGCGCGGACTTTGTTTGCGACTTTATTGAAAAGAATAAAGAGAAACCGTTTCTCGTCTACTACCCGATGATTCTCACCCACTGCCCCTTTGACCCAACCCCGGACTCCAGTGACTGGGATCCCAAGCGACTTGGCTCCACCAGTTACAAGGGCGACCGCAGAGATCACCAGCGGCATTTCGGTGACATGCTGACCTACGCCGACAAGATCGTTGGCCAAATTGTTTCTCAACTGGAAAAATCCGGAGTGCGGGACAACACCCTGATTATCTTCACTGGTGACAACGGCACTGACACGCCTATTGTCAGCTCCTGGAATGGCACCACTTTTGCGGGTGGCAAAGGCAAGATGACGGATGCCGGAACCCGCGTGCCGCTGATCGCCCACTGGCCGGGAGTGATCAACACGGGCAAGGTCTCCAAGGACCTCGTCGACTTCAGCGACTTCCTGCCAACGCTCTGCAAAGCCGCAAAAGCTGACATTCCAGCCGAGCTATCCATCGACGGCCGCAGCTTCCTGCCCCTGCTACAGGGCGGGGATTATCAGCCCCGGGAATGGGTCTACTGCTGGTATTCAAGAAACGGCAAAACCAATATCCAGCAATGGGCACGCAACCAGCGCTACAAGCTCTACCCCAGTGGAGAGTTCTACGATATCAGCCAGGACATGCTGGAAAAAACTCCGCTGAGCGAGCTCTCACCCGAAGCACAACAAGCCCGCGCCACACTTCAAGGAGTTCTCGATCAATTCAAAGATGCCCGCCCGGCTCCAAAAGAAAAAAAGAAAAGGAAGTGAAGTAAACTCAGCAGAGGAAGATCAGCGAAATAAATCATAGCAGAAAGCGGATACATGAAAGATTCGAAAACAAGGAGAACAACAATGAATAAATGGGTAATGATAGGAGCACTGCTTGCTGTCACTTGTCGGGCAGATGCCGGACTCAAGATATACTATATCCGACATGCAGAGGGCGGGCATAATGTGAAAAAAGCCTGGGCCAAGAAAGACGTCCCGAAGTCTGAATGGCCGGCCTATGTGGGAAACCCTAACGTGTTTACCCCCACAGGTGAGCAGCAGGTGGTTGCTGCCACAGAGGCGCTAAACGCATACTCATTCGATTTTATCGCAAGCAGTCCCATGTGGAGAGCGCGTAACACGATTCTGCCTTACCTGAAAGCGACTCAGAGCAAAGCTGAAGTCTGGCCGGAACTGAAGGAAGGCAAGAGAGACGGTTCCATATTATCACGCGACATACCGGTTCTTCAGCACGAAATTCTCAATCGGGGAGAGCCCATTATCCTGCCGGAAGAGGAACGGCCATTCTTCATTCTGCGCGATGATGGTAAAAACAACTTCAGCAAGCCTCCTGAGGGGTGTGACATCTCCGTAAAGACGGCGCATATGAAGCATGCGTTATTAAGGGCGGTCGAAATGATTGAAAAGCGTTTTGGAGGCACCGATCAAACAATCCTTCTGGCAGGCCATGGCGCTTCCGGCCGTTCGCTTTTGCACCTACTGCTCCAGGATGAGTCAAAAGGAACAAGAGGGATCATCAATACAGGTATTTGGATGGTCGAACAACAAGAGGACGGATCCTATCAATTACAGATCTACAACGGTAAACCCCTACTCGAAGCAGTAGATGCGAAATAGGCGAATCCGTACAATGAAATATATGAGCACAAAAAACACCTTGTTAGCCACCTTCCTCTTAATCAGTGCAATGGCGGTCTCTCTGGCTGCCCCTCTTGCTGCCCAGGAGCAAGAGACCACTCGCAAGAAAAAGAAGCAAGCGGGTGAGTCAGCATACGGGGCTACTGTGCCAAATCCTACCTTGAGTGAAGTTGCCTACGGCACGCACCAGCGCCACGTGCTTGATTTCTGGAAAGCAACATCTGATCAACCGACGCCACTCGTATTTGTCATTCACGGTGGCGGCTGGCGCAATGGTAGCAAGGAGCGGCTGAATCGCTTTGTCGACGCCGCCGCCTTATTGAAGGAAGGCATCTCAGTGGTGGCGATCAACTACCGCTACACCAAAAACAACTCGGAGCTTCAGCCGCCGGTCAAAGCCCCCTTGTATGATGCCGCTCGCGCACTGCAGTTTGTCCGCAGCAAGGCAGCGGAGTGGAATATCGACAAGACCCGCATCGCCGCTGCCGGTGCTTCAGCCGGTGCCTGCTCAAGCCTGTGGCTACTCTACCACGATGATCTCGCTGACCCTGAAAGCGAGGATCCCATCGCCCGTGAATCCACCCGCCTCTATTGCGCCGCGGTCAATAACGCGCAGACCACCCTCGACCCGAAGCAGATGAAAGAGTGGACTCCTAACAGCAAGTACGGCGGGCACGCCTTCGGCTTTGATGATTTCAATCAGTTCCTGGCCAAACGCGAAAAGATCCTGTCATGGATTGCCGAGTATTCACCTTACGCGCTGGCAAGTGCTGATGATCCACCCGTCTACCTCTACTACAAGGGAGCAGCTCCCGCCATCGGCAAGCCACAGAAAGACCCCACGCACACCGCGAATTTCGGCCTGAAGCTTCATGAACGCTGTAAGGAGCTGGGGCTAAAATGTGAGTTCACTTATCGTGGGGCAAAACATGCCACCCACAAAGACGCCACCGCCTACCTGATCGCCACTCTCAAAACACCCACTGAGCAATAAACACCAAACCAGCCAGATTCACCATGCCCCATCTTCTTACAACGATCACTCGTCGCCACTTCATCACACGCTCGCTCGCTTAGTAAAGGGGTCAGGCATAGAAATGTATCATTTACTCCTTGCCCGCCCCCGCTTTCCACAGCTAAAACACCCTCATGCCACGTCAAGCCAGGGTTCAGTATAAAGACGCTATCTACCATGTGATGGCGCGGGGGAATCGCCTGGACAAGATTGTGCGCAGTGATGCGGACCGTGAGACGTTTGAGGCGACGCTTGAGGAAGTGGTAGGTAGG
>CBFHKM010000125.1:0-5674 GCA_965656385.1 Oceaniferula sp. | reverse complement strand
GTCCCTTGAGTCCCTATGTCTATTCCTATTACGTACATACTTACCGTATAAAATTCATGCGATAGTCAATATTGCAGCTCTATTAATTGACATGAGAGAACTTTTTGACAAGCCCCCGTGTCATTTTTCTCACAGAATACAGGCAGAGCGTGAGCATACTCAGCCGAGGACTTTAATACATAATACGCATACGGCGAAAAGAATAACCCCTCCAGCAGCTACTCCAGCAAAGCAATCCCTGACCATCGTCCCCGGCCGGTGGGTCGACACCGATGCTGGGAATACGACAACCGCGTATGCCATACCAGCTAGAAGACCTCCGGCATGCGCTGCATTATCGATGAAACTCATGCCTAATAGACCAATGACAGCAAGCATTACTACAGCGAATAGCAATCTACTTCTGGCTGGCTTCGGCACAATCCGTGGGTGCAGATACTCAAAGACCAACATAAAACCAAGCAAGCCCATCAACCCACCAGAAGCCCCCACTGCAATTTTATCAGGAATCCAGTAGAAGCTGGCTAAACCTCCGACCCAAGCAGCGCCGATGAAAACCAACAGCATATGCGGCCACCGAGCCAGAGCCTCTGTTCGCCGCCCTAAATACAACAAACCCGCTCCATTCATCACGAAATGAATCACATTACCATGCAACATGGAGGCTGTGAGCATGCGCCACCAGGCTCCGCCATCGGCCAATTCAGGATGATCAAGTGCAAGCTGCTTTAACAGGCCAGCCTGCATGATTGAACCATCAAATTGGGTAACACTTCGATCAAAGTAGACTTGTATCAATCCGCACACAACGAGACAACCAAGCAAAAAATAAGTCGCAGGGACTTTCTGGCGGTCCAGCCAAACCTCAAACTGAGCCTCCGGAATTTCGCTGGCAAGGTCAGCATCCTCAGTGCGCGCCAAGCGACGCTTCGTCTTAATTCCGTCAGATAGTGGCAAAATCCCAAAAAAAAGCAGCAGCAATGAAGCCAAGCCCGACAGCTGATGTGTGTAGAGAGCCGACCATTGGCCGCCGCTGTTTGTCCATGCTGCATAGAGCGTCCACAAAAGCATCACCCCAAACACAGCCCCCATCCGTCTTCCGTCACTGATGTCTCTCTGAGCCTGCTTTTCGAGCTTCAATCGAAGCGGGTGCCGCAGACTGACAATCTGCTCGGGCACAGTAAGCCCATCTGATTCCAGAGTCCATACAAGGTCAACCCCCGTGCGAGCGTGCTCAACTTTGCGGCTTAGCTCAGCCTCGTCCTGCGCCGTGTGAACCTTACCCTTGGCATCAATAAAACCATAATCCGCAAGTTCGGCAGGCTTCGGGGGAAAAGCCTCAGACCGCGCCCATATAGGAACCTCCGCCTCAGTGCTGGATGGCTCCGACACAGAAAATTACTGTTGAACGGCCGGCTCAGACTTTTCAGCTGGCTTGGCTGGAGCTTCAGCAGATTCTGGATTCCCCGCAGATTTGACACTCGCTGGCACTGCCACTGCCGCTGCCGGATCATCGACTTTGGCTGCAGGCTTTGCATCCTTGCTTGGGTTTTCTGAGCTTGGAGCTGGCTTTGCGTCACTCTTAGGCTCGGTCTGCTCAACTGGCAGTTTGGGCATCTTCACAGCAGCCTTCACTTCACCAGGAGCTTCGTCTTCTTCACTAGCCACTTCTTGCTCGATTTTCTCTTCGGTTGCGGCCGTAAGCGTAGGATTATCGCTTTGGCGTTTACCAATCAGAATAGCAAGAACAAGCGTGATAACAAAAAACAGGGTTCCCAAATAAACTGTGCCTTTTTGCAACACGTCAGTAGTGCGAGCGCCAAAGGCTTGGTCAGTAAGGCCACCACCAAAGGCAGCACCTAGACCCTCCTGCTTTGGACGCTGCATAAGAACAACGAGTGCAAGCAAAAGACAGATGACCACGTGGATCACCAGCAAGAGGTTGATTGAAATATTTAGCCAGTTGGCTGCAATGATAGATGTCATGGGCGCGGAAATATGATTAAGTGAGAGCATCTTGTAAAGACGCGAATGAAGGCTTTTGAGCGAAGATTATGATCAGCTTGAGCGTATGCGGTTGATCAGTTTACTCGGCGAATGATCTCGTTGAGTTCATTACAGACGATTTTCTTTGGTAAGATGGGATTTTCAGAAATTGCGAAAGACATGATCGTGATGCGCTCACCAGCCTTGATGATGTGCGCTGCTCCCCCATTCATAATTATTTTACCAGTGCCGGGTTCCCCCGCCTGGGCATAGGTTTCTAGTCTTCCCCCTTTGGAGGCTGATGTTACCAAGACCCTCTCACCCTCCCATATTCCTGCGGCTTCCATCAAATCAGAGGGTATTTCTATACTTCCCTCGTAGTCGACATCGGCAACGATGACACAAGCGCGGTGAATTTTCGATTTAAGTAGCACGTGCTGCATGCGCGCAAAGAAACCGCGATCAGGCTGGAGGTCAAGGCAGAAGCTCATCATCTGCAGTCAATTTTTCAAAATATACGGATTGCAATTGTATATTTTCCCCCTAGCGTCCCGCCCCATGCTCAAGGCAGGAATTGTTGGCTTACCCAACGTAGGAAAATCTACTCTCTTCAACGCAGTCACCCGTACCCGCAATGCGGAGGCTGCTAATTACCCATTTTGCACGATTGACCCTAACGTGGGGGTAGTCACCGTACCAGACGATCGACTTGAAGTTCTGGGCAAAATCAGCAAAACGCAGAAGATCATACCGGCAGCAATTGAGTTTGTCGATATTGCCGGTCTCGTGGAGGGGGCTTCTGAAGGAGCTGGATTGGGCAACAAGTTTTTGGCCAACATCAGGGAAGTAGACGCCATTGTTCAGGTTGTGCGCTGCTTCAATAATGATGATATTATTCATGAGCTTGGAAGCGTAGATCCGTTACGCGATATCGAAATTATTAATTCGGAGCTCATACTTGCCGATATATCAGCACTCGAAAAACGTAAAGATTCGCGCATCAAGAAAGCACGCGGAGGAGATAAAGAAGCCGCTCTCGAGCTCGCCCTGATCGAGAAGCTGATACCTCATCTCGACGCTGGCAAGCCAGCCCTAACTCTAGAGCTAAACGATGATGAAAAATTAATCCTTCGTGACTTTTTTCTACTGTCTTCAAAGCGCACGATTTTTGCCTGTAATGTAGCCGAAGACGAGCTAGCTGAGGCACAGCAAAACCCTGATGCTCACGATATGGTAGCGAGAGTTCGTGAATATGCTGCCAGCACCCATGATGCGGAGGCCATTGTTATTTCAGCCCGCATCGAAGAAGAGCTTGTTGAACTCGCTCCCGAGGAAGCCCAAGAATTTCTCGCCGATATGGGCATATCAGATTCTGGTGTCTCCACCCTTATACGCGCCGTCTATCACCTACTAGGACTGCGCACATATATCACCAGCGGAGAGAAAGAGACACGAGCCTGGACCATACGACAGGGAGATAAGGCCCCAGTTGCAGCTGGCGTAATCCATGGTGATTTTGAACGTGGCTTCATTGCGGCAGAGGTAGCTGCATACGATGATTTAGTTGCAGCAGGTTCCAAATCTGCCGCCAGAGATGCGGGAAAACTGCGTATCGAGGGAAAAGAATACGAGGTCAAGGACGGGGACGTTATCGAATTCAGGTTCAACGTTTAATCGTCCATACTCGCTCACTCTCCCCGGGCAAAGAAAAGCGCTCTTATTTCTTTTCCGTGCTGACGGATTTATATTCGTCATCAATTCTCTAGCGCCAGCCAGACCGATATCGCCATTTTATTTGAAAAAATGATTAGAGCATCGCTTTTTCTTTCTTTTTTTCAAAAAACAACCCCTATTCTTAGGCTTTTATATGAGAAAAATAGCTTGTGATATCATGATTATTTGGGAAGATGTATATCTAATGCAGTAAAGCTAATTAAATAATTATAAACATCTTAGCTGATACTAACGTAAATAATTATTGGGCTCTCGTATAATCGCTTTCCAGATATCAATCAGTGTCATAGCGACTATTTATTTGCATCATCCTTACATACAATTAGATGCGACACACCAGCTTACACTTGGTAATAGTCATGTTTATCCTCACGCAGGATTTACAGGCTCGGGTGAAGATATCCAGCGATGACTCCGCGAAAATCGAACGCATTGATCAACACCACGCTCGCTACCTCGAAGAGCGACGCACAGCGATTCCTCATATCCTATCCATCTTTCACACACCTCCCAAAGCACGGATACTCATCGAAGAACCCTCTCCGTGGTCGGCAAAGACACATACATGGCGCAGAGGTATCACCGCAACCGTATTTTGGATAGGTGAGCAAGCTAGCGAGAGAAACCTGATCGCAAACAATGCCAGCGCATGGGATTCAAACTGGGAGACAAACTACGGGGGCGTTGATCATCCTGGATCACGTAATGGGTTTGCTCCCGCAGGATTCGAACCACGATCAAACCCCTTCTATATCGCCCTCCCCTTTGATGATCTCACCTTTGACGCACCTGCAAACACTCAACCCAGCGATATTATTCCATGGCATTGGGAAAGACCCCAGGAATCTGGCTCATCAATTTGCAAGGGTCAATGGGTCGCCATTCACTACCGGGGTAAAGTTTGCTATGCTCAATGGGAAGATTGCGGACCATTTCACACCGATGACTGGAAATACGTATTCGGCGGCCAGGCCCCGAAAGCTAATCCTGGCGGCTATTCCGGCATTGAGGTCAGCCCTGCTGTGCGAGATTTTTTAGCTATTAGAAGTGGCTACCGTGTTTCTTGGAAATTTGCCAAGCAAGAAGAAGTTCCAAAAGGCCCATGGTATCAATGGATCATTCATTGAAAACCACACCAATCTCACACCAAAAATTTCCGCTCTCAAACCATCTCATTTCCCCGCCAAGCCAAGTAATAAAAAACAAACAAACAACATGAAAACAACACAAACTATAAGCATCCTTGCTACTTTGGCGCTAGGTGTCACATCTGCCAATGCTGGCAGAGGCTGCACTATTGTCGTGCCAGGCGCGGCCACTCAAATCCAACACGCCAGTCACGCAAAACACACATTTGCTGTTGGACAAATGTATAGCTACAAAATCAATAGTATAAACTATTGCTTGAAAACCATGGACGCCAGCAGCCCGGGAAATAAAATTGTCCTTTATAACAACGGCAGCAGGTTAACCGATATTATGATTCCACTTGTACGTAAACGGGTAAAAGAAGGCACTGTCACTTTTGATCCACCCATCACACTTACCAACGACATCAATTTACTGTTTGACTTTGAGCACACAGCATCCGCTTTTGGCGCAATAGCACTCAATGTTGAATGTATCCGATCAGCACCTGAAGCATCAGGCAAGCTGGTGGCCCCGACATATGCTAATACCGAAGATCACCCTAATATCGACTGGACTGCGCTCCTCAGCGTTAAAACCAACACCTCAGTTACCGATGTCAGCGGAACAATTTGTGGAGCCAGAGTTGCAGCCGACAACTGCGGCACGACACGAACGAAAAGGTGTAATAAACGCCGAAGAAAATAAGCAGCAGAAGATCTGATCATCTAAATCACCAACACTGATTAGCATCATTTGAAAAAATGAGATTTACGCAATGCAGACTGGGCTTCCAGTTCGGGTTTCTAACCACTTTAATGATATG
>CBFHKM010000124.1:0-5681 GCA_965656385.1 Oceaniferula sp. | reverse complement strand
TGCTGCTGCAGTAATATTCACTGGTATAAGCATGATTTTATCATAAAACGTAGCCCATGCATCACATTAGCTTCCTGGACGCCTCAACGGTTGGAGATGTCGACTTGAGCTCACTCGCTCTAGATGGTGAGTTGAAGGTCTATCCTACGACATCACCAGATCAGGTAGTGGAACGCCTGCAGCAAGCTACTATTGTCATTACCAATAAAGTAGTGATTGATGCCGCGGCCCTTCAACAGGCTCCAGGTCTCAAGCTTATTTGTGTTGCTGCGACAGGAACGAATTGCGTCGATCTCGCTGCGGCAGAGGCTGCGGGCGTGGTGGTATGCAATGTGGCAGGGTATTCTACCGCGAGTGTCACCCAGCACACTTTTGGGCTTTTGATTAATCTGGCCACAGGCATGAATCGCTATGCTGGTGAGTCAAGTCAGTGGGCGCAGTCTCCCATTTTTACGCGTCTCGATTACCCGATGATTGATTTGGCGGGTAAAACCCTGGGCATTATCGGCCTCGGAACGATTGGAAGATCAGTAGCGAGGGCAGCACAAGGATTTGGCATGGAGGTGATCGCCTTGGCTCGTGATGGAGCGCACCAAGGCGAGGTCGAGCGCTTACCACGAGATGTATTTTTTGCCCAAGCTGATGCCATCACACTGCATTGCCCGCTGACACCAGATACGGAGAATATCATCAACGCGGAAACACTCAAGATGATGAAGGCCAGTGCTTTTTTGATCAACACTGGTCGTGGTCAGTTGGTTGATGAGGGGGACTTAGCTGTAGCTTTGAAGAACGGCACCATTGCAGGAGCTGGATTAGACGTGCTGACAGCGGAGCCGCCACATGCTGATCACGTGCTACTTGATCCAGCCTTGCCCAATCTTGTCATTACGCCTCACACCGCATGGGCTTCTCTCGAATCACGCAGAAAGCTGCTGAAGGGAGTAGAAGGAAACATCACAGCGTTCCTGGCCGGTGAGCCAGAAAATGTGGTGAGCGCGTAGCTGGTTGCAGGTTAGGTAGCAGGTCTGGTTGCAGATTTGAGTGGGCTGCAAACCTGCACGCAAATTAGAGACCTAAACGGTCATTAGCTCAGTTTCCTTGGCCGCGAGGTGCTCATCGATTTCTTTGATGAACTTATTGGTGAGCTCTTGAATACTCTGCTCAAAGTCATGCATGCCATCCTCGGTAAGTGCGTTGTCAGCTTTCATCTTTTTGGCGGAATCCATTCCGTCTTTGCGGCATGAGCGCACACGCACACGAGCATCTTCAGCTTGTGTTTTAACCATCTTGACCATGTCGCGACGGCGTTCCTCGGATAGCTCAGGAACAGGAATGCGAAGATGCTTCCCCTCGTTGGCAGGGTTGAGGCCAGTGTTGCTCTCTAGAATCGCTTTTTCAATGTCACCTGTGGTTGATGGGTCGAATGGCTGTACCATGATCATGCGTGGTTCTGGCACAGTGATGACAGCGAGCGCTTTAACTTTCATGTTGCTGCCATAGCTAGGCACGCTGACATCAATGTTTTCGACGAGTGCAGGGCTGGCCTTGCCAGTGCGAATCGCTGCGAATTCGTTGACAGCGTATTCGACTGCCTTTTGCATGCTATCCTTGGTGTTGCTGAGTGCTTCGTTTGGTTCCATAATGAAAATAGTAAATGTGGGTGTTGCCGGGCTTTATCCTTTGTAGACAATGGTGCCGATATCATCGCCGGAGAGGGCCTTGGTAATGTTGCCCTTACCCCCAATATCAAAGACAATGATAGGAATATCGTTATCCATGCAAAGGGTGAAGGCGGTCGAGTCCATAACTTTTAAATGCTGGCTGAGACAGTCCTGAAAGGTAACGGTTTCGTAGCGCACCGCATCAGGGTTCTTCTTAGGATCAGAGCAGTAGACACCGTCAACCATGGTGGCCTTCATAATCGCATCAGCTCCTGTCTCGCTGGCTCGCAGCGCCGATGTGGTGTCTGTTGAGAAAAAAGGACTACCCGTACCGGCTGCAAAAATGACCACATTACCCTCGCTTAATAGCCGATTGGCTTTGCGGCGAATGAATGGCTCAGCCACGTTTTTCATTTCGATAGCAGACTGCACAACGCACTGAACTCCTTCAGCTTCGAGAGCACTTTGCAGAGCAAGGGCATTCATCACGGTGGCCATCATGCCAACGTAGTCTGCCGTTGCTCGGTCCATGCCACGGGCACTGGCACTGGCGCCACGCCAGAAGTTGCCACCACCGCAGACTACCCCGATTTCGATACCACTGGATGCCGTCTTACTGATTTCCTTGGCGACACGTTCAACAATCTCTGGAGATATATTGTCCTGACTTCCTGGCTCTCTCAGGGCTTCGCCGCTGAGTTTTAAAATCACTCGCTTGAAGGAACGGGCATTGTGGGAACTACTCATAGTGCTAGGAGCAACCATCAAGAATACGCCGTGCAGAGTCAAGGAGGTAGTGTTGGAAAGATTTATTTCAGATGAATACCCTATAATTTATTTATTCTTATCGGTGACAACATGTCCTTTTTTATGTAATGAGGTAAATGCATAAAGATGAAGAACGCGTGATTGAACTTGAGTTCCTAAGAGCCACTGAAAATGCGGCTTTGCACAGCTCGCATTGGATGGGTCGTGGGGATAAGGAGGCTGCCGATTATGCAGCGTGTGATGCGATTCGAGGCATGTTCGACCTCATGGATATCAGAGGAGAGATTGTCATAGGCGAGGGCATTAAAGATGAGGCGCCAGGTTTGTTTATCGGTGAGAAGGTTGGTACTTGGGCTGAGGGAAGTCCTCGTTTTGATGTGGCACTTGATCCGGTGGATGGAACGACCAATGTCTCTAAAGGAATGCCTAACTCAATCAGCTGCATTGCTGCTGCGATACCTGAAGAGGGTGAGGACTGTGCATTGCAAGAAATACCCGCATTTTACATGAACAAGCTGGCCTACCCAGAAATCGTCCGGCAGGCATGGATTAAGGACCCTTCGTTACCTATTAGTGTGGATGCTCCCATCTCTGAGGTTATCAAAGTTTCGGCCAAATTGCTTGGTAAGAATGTACGCGACGTCACGGTGATGGTTTTGGATCGTCCTCGTAATGAATTTATCATTGAGCAGGTTCGAAGCCTTGGCAGTAAGCTGCGCATGATCGCTGATGGTGATATCACTGCGGCCATGGCGCCATCGCTATCAAGCACGGATGTCGATCTCTATGCTGGCATTGGTGGTGCTCCGGAGGCAGTGCTTTCGGCAGCTGGGCAGAGGTGCCTCGGTGGAGGCCAGCAAGCTAAAATATGGCCAGCAGATGAAGCCGAGAAACAACAGCTTATCAAAGATGGCTGGGGTGATCAGCTAGATCGTGTCTTTAGATCCAAAGACTTGGCTGCTGGTAATAATATTCTTTTCTGTGCCACGGGCATCAGCCCGAGCCCGCTCTTGCAGGGTGTTCATATCGAAGGCCAGACAGCGGTGACTCATTCAGTCTTAATGCGAATTAAGAGTAAGACCGTCAGGTTCGTCGAGGCGCACCACGACTTAAGTACTAAAACAATTCGCCTGCGTTCGACTGAAAAGGAAACCAGCATGTAGTGCTTATGGGGCGGGGCTATGCCTCGGCTAAGTGATCACTGTGCGACCACTGAGGGAATCTTGCTGTGGTTTGACTCGGATCTATCTCGATCTGCATTGAGAAAATTGGTCCGCACCAATAAAAAAGCGTATCTCAAGCGCATCTTAAATAGATCTCAAAATAATCCCAAAATAACCCCAGAGTGATGAGCAGTCCTTGTCTACTAGGTTAGGCCGTCTTTTCGGGCTTGTTTCCAGTAGGCATACTCAGAGCGGTTGAAGTCGATATATTCGGGGGAGAGGTCACTCGAGTAGACTTCATACTCAGCCTTGCCGAGGTGAAGGTTTATCGTGATGGTGAATGCATCTTTTGCCACAAGCTTGCGAAGTGTGTCCATGGCGGTTTTGGCCTGTAAGCCCCCGAGGCAGGCAGCTTTTCCATTGATGTGGATATCAATGAGCTCCTCTCGGACCATCGCTTGGGCATAACCAACGGCATGAATGATGCGGCCCCAGTTAGGATCATTGCCATTCCATGAGCTTTTCACGAGTGCCGAGTTGGCAACAGCCTCGGCGACTTTGCGTGCGTCAAGGTAGGTGCGTGCTCCCTTTACCTCAACCGTGACGAACTTCGTGACACGCTCGCCGTCGCGGACCAAAGCCTTTGCCATTTCAAGCATGACGTATTCTAGAGCTTCACGGAATAATCGACATTCTTTGCTGTTTCGCTTGATGGGGGGCATCCCGCTCTGGCCATTTGCTAGGCCAAGTACGGTATCATTTGTGCTCATGTCGCCATCGATGGTGATGCGGTTAAATGAAGCATCAGCAGCCTCCAGAAGCGATTTTTGGAAGCATGCGGAGGTGACATTGGCATCAGTCGTGATGAAGCAGAGCATGGTGGCCATGCTTGGACAAATCATACCTGCTCCTTTAGCGCAGGCACCAATGCGGACACGGTGATCACCGATTTCGAGAGAAACTGCGATTTCCTTTTTGCAGGTGTCGCTCGTCATGATGGCATGCGCGACATCTTCTCCTTTGTCAGATTCTAGACCAGCAACGAGAGCTTCTATTTTTGGCTCGATACGCATCATGGGCATGGGCAGGCCGATAACGCCAGTCGAGCAGATTGCTACCTGACGTTGCCTGATGCCAAGTTCTTTAGCCACCAGCTTACATGTTTTGCGAGCATCGCTGATTCCGACCACACCTGTGCAGGCATTAGCATTACCGCTGTTGGCAACGATGGCCTGGACCTTATCCGCTTTTAAGTATGCCTGCGATACTTTGACCGGTGCAGCCTTGACCCGGTTGGTGGTAAAGGCTCCAGCGGCACTACACGGATACTTTGAATAAATCAGTGCTAGGTCGAGCCTTGGGTCATCTGGGTTTTTAATACCAGCACTAACAGAAGATGCCAAAAACCCTCGAGGAGCACATACTCCTTTTTTGATTCTCTTGATGTTAGCAGACATGACGAATCCTTACCCTGATGTGGTTTTAAAAATTTTGCAACCCGTCAGTTTCAGGAAAATCACAAATCAGATTGAAGTTTTGGATCGCCTGGCCCGCGGCACCTTTGCCAAGGTTGTCTTCTGCGCTGAGTAAGAGGACGCGCCCAGTACGTGGATCGTAGTTCCAGCCAATGTCGATGAAGTTCGTGCCGGTGACATTTTTGGTGTCTGCACAGCCACCCTTACCCAGAAGGCGTACGAAAAACTCATCACCGTATGCTTGCTCAAGCGCCTGCTGAACCTTGTCAGGATCAGCGGTGAGCTTAGCACTGGTGGTGGTACAAATACCATTGTGAACCGGTATCAGGTGAGGAGTAAAGGATATCACAACGGGTTGCTGGGCAGCCTTGCTGAGCTCTTGCTCAATTTCAGAGAGATGCCGGTGCTTCGGTACTGAGTAAGCGCGAGCGCTCTCATTTGCCTCGCAGAAAATCAGAGGAAGGCTGGCATTACGCCCAGCGCCGCTGACTCCTGACATGGAACAGGTGACAATGCTTGTCGGATCAATCAATTTTTCTTTTAACAGTGGAATCAGAGGTAGGCTAATACTGGTGGGGTAACAACCAGGGGAGGCAATCAAGCGGGCGCCA
>CBFHKM010000123.1:1712-5740 GCA_965656385.1 Oceaniferula sp. | reverse complement strand
GTGGGCAAGGGTCGCGGAATCAGCCTTCACTTCCACTATTTCTGTGGCAGCCTGACGCGCAACCTCCATGATAGCATCGGGTGCCGATATTGCATAAACATTGTTTTTGCCAGAGCGCGAGCTGGTTACCAGCTCCTCCTGTCTCAATTGAGAAAGCTGAGTAGATATCCTGCTTTGTCCCATGCCTAGTATCTCTTGAAGCTCAGCAACGTTGAGAGGCTCGTGGGAGAGGAGTAGTAAAATACGAATCCGAGTGGGGTCGGATAAAAGTTTTAGTGATTTAAGAATTGACGACATAGGATTACAGGATTAAAAACGCATCAACGTATCGAGATTTGACGATACAACAAATTCTAAATATGAGCAAGCCATTCATTTTTTCTTCTGAGTCAGTTACTGAGGGTCATCCCGACAAAGTATGTGATACCGTATCCGATGCCGTCCTCGACGCCTGCCTTGAACAAGATATCAACAGCAGGGTAGCATGTGAAACCTTTGTTAAAGATAATGTCGTCGGACTGGCCGGCGAGATCACCACGGACGCGAAGTTCGACTATGGTACTCTTGTGAAGAATACACTCAAGGAAATTGGCTACGATGAAGATTACGCCAACGGCACCGACTACTCATATACCTGTAAGTTTGAAAAGGGAGCCTTCCTGATGAACATGCTTGGGCAGCAGTCGCCTGACATCGCTCAGGGTGTAGATGCCGCTGGGGCAGCAGACAAGGACACTGAGGAGCAGGGGGCGGGGGACCAAGGTATTATGTTTGGTTATGCGACCAATGACACCGAGGCATTGATGCCAGCAGCCATTCATTATTCGCATCGCCTAGGTCAAGCACTTACACAACTTCGCAAAGATCGCACCCACACATGGTTGCGCCCTGATTCCAAGACTCAGGTAAGTATCGAGTATATCGACAACAAGCCTAATCGTTTTACCTCTGTGGTCATCTCTACCATGCACGCGAAGGAGATCAGCACTCAGGAAATACGAGAGGTGCTGACACGCGACCTTATCGAGAAAAACCTGCCAGAAAATTTGCTGACTCCCGAAACTGAAATCTTGATCAACCCAACCGGCCTATTTGTCATCGGTGGTCCCGAAGGGGATGCTGGGCTTACAGGTCGCAAGATCATTGTCGACACCTACGGAGGCATGGGTCGCCACGGAGGAGGAGCTTTCTCAGGCAAAGATCCCTCAAAGGTTGATCGCTCAGCAGCATACATGTGTCGTTGGGTTGCCAAAAATATTGTGGCAGCTGGCCTTGCTCGCGAATGCGAACTTCAACTGGCCTACGCCATCGGTCACCCTCATCCCGTTAGTGTCAATGTAAACACCTTCGGCTCTAATGAAGTTGAAGAGTCTCAGATCGAAAAAGCAGTTAACGAGGTCTTCTCTTTCAAGCCTGCTGATATTGTCTCTCAGCTCGATCTCTTGCGGCCCATCTATGGTAAAACTACCAACTACGGTCACTTTGGTCGTGAAAACGATGGCTTGCCGTGGGAGGAAACCAACAAAGTAGAAGCACTCAAAGCCTCCGTCTAATCCAATCTCTAATCAACAAAACAACAATAATACCATGTCTAATACAGCAGCAGCTACATTAACACCTGTCTTCGACGACTACAAAGTCGCAGACATCACACTTGCCGATTTCGGTCGCAAGGAAATTGACATCGCCGAACATGAAATGCCCGGCCTGATGGCAACCCGCGCCAAGTATGGCCCTGAAAAACCGCTCGAAGGTGTCCGTGTGATGGGCTCCCTACACATGACCATTCAAACAGCCGTGCTCATCGAGACTCTTGTAGATCTCGGGGCCGATGTGCGTTGGGTATCTTGTAATATTTTCTCAACTCAAGATCACGCAGCAGCTGCCATGGCTGATGTCAACGTGCCTGTTTTTGCCTGGAAAGGTGAGACACTCGAAGAATACTGGTGGTGCACATGGAAGGCTCTCCAGTTCCCTGGTGACCTCGGTCCACAACTTATCGTAGACGACGGTGGTGATGCCACACTTCTCATTCACAAAGGATACGAGATGGAAAATGGTTCAGACTGGATCAATGAGCCAGCTGGTTCTGAAGAAGAACAAGTCATTAAGAATCTTCTCAAGAAGATTGGTGCCGAGCAGCCAGGCGTCTTTGCTAACATCGTCAAAGACTGGAAGGGCGTGTCGGAAGAAACTACTACCGGCGTTCATCGTCTCTACCAGATGGCCAATGAAGGATCTCTTCTTATTCCTGCCATCAACGTGAATGACTCTGTCACCAAGTCAAAGTTTGATAACCTCTACGGTTGTCGTGAGTCACTTGTGGACGGTATCAAGCGCGCTACTGATGTGATGATTTCCGGTAAGGTGGCCGTTGTTTGCGGCTACGGTGATGTCGGCAAAGGCTGTGCCCAGGCACTGCGTGGCCAAGGAGCACAGGTTGTAGTGACCGAGATTGATCCGATTTGTGCGCTGCAAGCAGCAATGGAAGGCTATCGTGTGTTGACCATCGAAGACACTCTCGGATGGGGAGATATCTATGTAACCACCACAGGTAACTACGACATCATCCGCCTTGAGCATATGGAGAAGATGAAGGATCAAGCCATCGTTTGTAACATCGGCCACTTTGATAATGAAATTCAGATGGACTCACTCAGCAAGGCTGAGGGTGTTGAGCACCTCAACATCAAGCCACAGGTAGACAAATACACATTCCCAACGGGTAATAGTCTCTACATGTTGGCTGAAGGTCGTCTGGTGAACCTCGGTTGTGCCACTGGTCACCCAAGCTTTGTGATGTCCAACAGCTTTGCCAACCAGACTCTTGCTCAGATTGATCTTTGGAAAAACAAAGACAACTACAAGGCTGGTGAGGTGAAGGTATTGCCCAAGCATCTCGACGAAGAAGTCGCAAGACTCCACCTTGAGAAGATTGGTTGTAAGCTTACCGTTCTAAGTCAGGAACAGGCCGACTACATCGGCGTCCCTGTCGAAGGCCCTTACAAGCCTGAGCCATATCGTTACTAGACCTTTATTGCGTCATAACACTTACCAAGCTCTCACTGTTACCGCAGTGAGGGCTTTTTTGTTAAGTCGCTTCGGAAGAATGGGGGGCAAGGTTGATCCCCGAGGCCAGCTCATCTCCGCTGAAAAAAATACTTCAGCCAATGCCACCGTCATCGGCAGCATCCAACTTCTGGTAACCATGCAGGCCGTGGCAACTCAACCAATACACTAGATCATGAAAGGCACCATCTTCAGATCTTCAAAGATTGGTCAGATAAGCTCACTAGGGACACTTTAATTTATGAACAAGAATGGCGTTGTAAAGATTGTAGGGATATTGCAGTCGATATTTATATACACACCAGAGGCTGGTATGAAGGGGAGGCCGATCTTGAGAATGGTAACTATGATAAAGCTCAATATGGTAAGGGTGATGATGACATAGCCAATGGCACAGAACTAAAGCAAAAACACGAGCCTTTGCTTAGAAAGAAAATCAAAGAATTCGAAGACAATGATTGTTGGTATAAACTATGTAATTAAATTTATCGGTTGTTTCGTGATTTTCATTGCTGCACCAATGGTAACTGATGCGTCTGATGTCGATATTGTGACACGTGCGTCAAAATCTCATATAACTTATAATGAGGTGGTTGATGTTTATATCCATATTAAAAATAAGAGCGATAGATCGATGTCATTACCTGCAGCAAAATTAGTTGATGGCTTCTTAATCCCTTATCGCTACCAAGAATATATAGAAACATATCTTGTTAAGGGAAGTGAATTAGAACCCGTATCAGGGGTGTCAGGATCTGTGAAAAATACGGGGCACCATAATAAGCGGTCTTTGAGCAAATATAGTACAGTTTGCTACAAAATAAGGTGTATACCTTTTCCTACGGAGGATGGAACAAATCTTAGTGTTGTTAGTTTGAACTTCTTAGGATTCAAAAATATCATTAAACAACAAATGACTTTTTATAAAGTGTCTAAAAAGCCCTGATCCAGAGAGGGGT
>CBFHKM010000123.1:0-1656 GCA_965656385.1 Oceaniferula sp. | reverse complement strand
ATATGCGTATGGCACGGCCGATACGAATTGAATATCCTGGTGCGATGTATCATGTGATGTGTCGGGGCAACAATGGGTGCGACGTTTTCTTTGGTGAGGATGGCTGTAAAAAATTTCTCGATACACTCGATGAAGCTTGTATGCGAGCTGGTTGGTTTGTGCATGCCTATGTGCTGATGGGAAATCATTATCACCTGCTACTTGAGATTGCTTGATGAAGGTATGGAAAAGCTCGGCATCAGTCATGATTGGCTGGAGGAGTCGAGTAAATCGGCTCCCGAGAAAAAAGCTTTGGCGGTGTGGCTAGTGGGGCAGACACTGGTGGGCACGGAGTGGCTTGCCAAAGAGTTGCGGATGGGGCATCGTAGTTCTGTGAGTCAGGCAAAAAAGTGGACGCGTGAGACGAAACAGGGCCGCAAGTGGCTGATCAAACTCAAGTAGCGATGAATAACGAATCTAATAACGGCAGCGCTCTGCTAAAACCAAATCAAACCCGGCTCTCTCGGACCAGGCGTGTTGTTGGCAGTATTCACAATTCACGGACTGACCCCTCTTGGCGTTTTTATCATAACCCATTCGCCTCACCTCGTACTTTAAGCTTCCCTGCAGATCGGTATGAAGTATTCTCCTACGCAGCTGAATCTCGCTCTTTCGCAACGGGCACGGAAGGTACTACGGGGGGGGTGTTTAGTGAATCTATAGACCTCGAGACTGAATTTGGTTTTGAGGAAGAGCATAAGGGACATAGTGCCCAGTTCCGTTCTTTTATTCAGAAAAGGTGGTCATACTGGGAGCAAGCTCTAGAGGACATGGTAATAACAACCCCATAATTTGAAGTATATATGAAAAAAATAGTAATCTTCCTAACTATATTATTGCTCAGTATCATTATATGGTTTCTGTTAGTTAGGGCGAGTCCAGAAACTCAAGAAGGAAGCACGTCAGCTACGCGGGAATCTGAAAATAGACCAGTCTTGACGAACCAAGAGAATTTCGAAAAAAGAACACGTGTTTACGAAAAGAATAGAGCCCAAGCAGAAAAAGAACTTATTAAAAGAATAAATGCGCCTTTTCAATTTTCAGGGAAAGTAGTTGATCAGAATGGTAAATGTATTACCGATGTTAGGATAAAGTATCGCATCAGCCAACCTAGACGAGCCTGGGATTCTAATACTGTTGTGAAAACAGTTTTCTCAGGATCTGACGGCACTTTTTCTATTCGTGATAAAGGGAGCGGGTTTAGCTTTCAGTCACTCGAAAAAGAGGGCTACCGTATGGCTCAGGGGCAAATGCTTGGTTTTTCATATACTCAAGGTCCAGGACAAGATAAACGTGATAATGATCGAATCAGAGAATATGTCCTCATACAGGAGGATAAAATACCTAGTTTGATGGTGTGGGATGAAAAAATATTTCTTGGATGGGATGGTGTACCTGTTCGCTATAATTTAGAAACTGGAAAAATTTCAAACCAAGGGGAACTTCAAATTACAGCTCAAAGGGGAGAGGTTAATAAAGAAGGTAAGTTTGATTGGTCGTGTGAAATTGCAATCGTGAAAGGGATGGTTTTGGAAACTTCTCGCGACAAATCTTCTATTGCGAACAAACAGGGATATAAACCATTTTGGGAACGTTCTTATTTAGCTGTTGATAATC
>CBFHKM010000122.1:1439-5802 GCA_965656385.1 Oceaniferula sp. | reverse complement strand
GTTTTTCATCTTACTATCCCTGATCCTCGGTTCAGTGGTATTCGTATCCTTGGTCTTTACTAGGCTGAAGCAGTCCCTCTTGGTTGGATACTTTCTCTGCGGACTAGCTCTCTCCAACAGTGGCATTCTTGGCTGGGCTGGAGCTGATTCTAGAGAGCTTATCCATGCCTTGTCTGAAATCGGCGTGATACTCTTACTATTCACCTTGGGTATAGAGTTCTCCGCAAGTGAACTTAAAAACTTAAAACGCCCAGCTCTGATTGGCGGAAGTATTCAGGTGTCGTTAAGCGCCACTGTCGCCACGCTAGCAGCCTACTACTGGGACTTGGAACTCAATCACGCCATTGTCGCGGGCTTTGCCTTTGCGCTATCATCCACCGCCGTGTCCATGAAGTGTTTTCAAGATATGGGCGCGCCAGATAGCCCCCCTGGCCGTGTGGCTTTGGGTATCGCCCTCTTTCAGGATCTAGCGGTTATTTTCTTCATCGTTTTGCTACCAGTATTACTGGATGAGGGTGAAGGTAGTTCAGGAGCTCTCATCTTTGCCTTAGCCAAGGCCACAATCTTCTGTGCCGCAATGATCACTCTGAGCCGCTACGGTGTTCCCCAACTACTAGCAGCCGTCGCGCATACACGCAGTCGAGAGCTCTTTACCGTAGCCGTTGTTGCACTATGTGTCGTCGTCGCCGTTATTGCCGGCGTGCTTGGATTGAGCCCTGCATTAGGGGCTTTTGTAGCTGGGGTTGTCGTGAGCAACTCAATCTACAGCCACCGCATTCTAGCTGATGTTTTACCCTTCAAGGATTTACTCCTTACTCTCTTTTTTGTTTCTATTGGGTTGCTCATCGACCTTCAAACCTTGGCCGAACACTGGGCACTCATACTTATCGGCACTGTGGCGACCCTCTTTGCTAAGGGCATTGCAGCAGCAATTGCAGCGAGAGTTTCAGGTTTAAGGAGTGGCGACTGGCTACTTACAGCTGCAGCATTATCCAGCACGGGAGAATTCTCCATTGTGCTACTCAATCGCGCGGCTGAACTGGATGCCCTCGACCCAGTGATTGAGCAAATACTGCTTGCCTGCACCGCTATTACGATGGGCTTGGTGCCGTCCTTGATGAAGTTCTCACAGCCTGCGATCAAAAAACTTCATAAGATGGGCCTGAAAAGCGAGTCAATGAAATCACGCCATGATCTGGGCATGCCAGGAAAAATAGATCATCTCAAGGATCATGTGATTATTTGCGGTTATGGTCCCGTAGGCCAAAAATTACACGCGTCACTGCGACGTAACAATATTCGCTCAATCATTGTTGAAAATAATGACGATACGGTGAAGCAATTACTCAAACAAGGCACCAGTTGCCTATTCGCAGATGCACGACACCGCATCACATGGGAACTGGCTCACATACAGCGGGCACGCGCCGTTGCCTTTACCTTCCCGCTGAAGGACGTTGTTATATCTGCCTTGCCCATTGTGAGAGAGATTTGCCCCGGTATCATTGTCATTGCACGGGCCAAATTTAGCAGCGATGCAGATGAGCTACAAAAAGCTGGCGCTAACCACATTTTACTCGATGAAGAGGAGTGTGGCAAAGCAGTAGTCAAGACGGTGATGAGGTGCTTCAGAGCAAACGACGAAGATTGAACCAAGGAAAGGCCGAGCAAGCATCGGACTAACTAGCTTTGCCTGTATCCGTTTTAGATTTAGAGCCCCCCTCTTTCGACTGCCCTTTTTTGTAAGAATCACTTCGATAATCGGTTTGATAAAAACCAGATCCTTTAAAAATTACTCCGGCCCCAGTGCCCAATAGCCGTCTAATTTTACCCGAACATTTTTCCTGAGGGCAATCTTCTAGCTTGGGGTCACTCATTTTCTGAAAAACTTCAAAAGTCTCGCCACATTCTTTGCACTGGTAATCGTAATTCGGCATAATCGTCTGGGTGTTGTATTTATTCTCGAATGAAAATGAAATTACAAACGGTGATTACCGTCAGAATGGAATATACACAAGTAAGAAACATATTTGTAATACCCCCACCAAAGCGACGTTTGGCATACGATCACACCTTGACCTAATCCTTTTATTACGCTACCAGTGGGTATTGCATTTTTACTACACAATATTTGATAATTCAATTTCATGAAATATTTGAACCTATCACACTTTTTGATTCTAAGTCTATGCACTGCATTGCTCTGCCAGTGTTCGCCTTACCCCACCTCGTTGAGCCAATCACAGTATCTATCGGGATACCGACCTCAAAATGAGCTGACAGATTCTGTGGGAGCAGCCAGCTACAAACCCAAAGGATATTGGGACGGAGATGGCGTCTCTGGTGCTGCCACAATCCGTATCGTGCGTGCTGAACAAAAAGCCTATTTCTATAAGGGTGGAGTATTAGTGGGCATGACGCCCATCTCATCGGGAAATGATAAGCACTCAACGCCTGCTGGGACTTTCAAGGTAACCGAGAAAGATATCGACCACGAGTCATCAGTTTATGGTATTATCAAAAATAAAATGACGGGTGAGATTATTAACAAAGATGCTGATTTCAGAATCCACAAGCCAGGCCCAAACGAGATTGCGGTGCATGCACCGATGCCTAACTTTATGCGCTTCAATCACGGAATCGGAATGCACACGGGTTTCCTACCGGGGTATGCTGCATCGCATGGCTGCATCCGCATGCCTGAGCAAATGGCCAGTAAGTTCTATGAAAACGCTAAGATTGGCACCCCAGTTATAGTCGAGTAGTCGAGCTTTCCCCTTCTAACTACACGACCCAAATAGATTATGGCTAATTCCCTTGTTCTTACTATCTGTGCCCATGACCGACCAGGTGTCATGCAGCTAATTTCCAAAACTATCACCGAATCAGGTGGCAACTGGCTCGAGAGCAGGATGGCTCGACTTGGTGGCCAATTTGCGGGCATTGTTCGCATCGAATCTTCTGAAGATAATTTATCCCAACTTACTGAAAATCTTCAATCCCTCTCCAGTGAGGGCATCTCCGTAGAAATTCATGATCAAGGTGACTTGTCTGACTACCCTTATACTAGATGTTTACGCCTAGATATCTATGGCAATGATCGGCCCGGCATTGTCAGCCAGTTGACCCAAGCTGTGTCAGGCGCAGGTGCCAATATCGAAGAACTTAACACCTCAATAGAAAGTGCCGCCATGGCGGGTCACCCCATTTTTCATGCCTGCGGTACTGTTTGCGTGCCTGATAGCACCGATGAGCAAGAACTCATCAGCGCCGTTGAGGCACTAAGCGATGATCTCAACGTGGAGATTGGCGAAATCGTCTAGCATTCAGTGTTGTGACGGCTAGCACCCGCCAGCCATACAGCTTATACCTTGGCCATTCCCGACTCTCGCAGCAATGGGGTGATGGCTCTGCGTGCAGACAAAAAAACCCCGGCTACCATACGGCAACCGGAGTTTGATATTTTATAAGTTTAGAGCTCTACATCATGCCGCCCATGCCACCCATGCCGCCCATTCCGTGGTCGTGACCACCGGCAGCTGGTTCTTCCTTTTCAGGAATATCTGTGACAACACACTCAGTGGTAAGAAGCAGACCAGAAATAGATGCTGCGTTCTGCAGTGCACTACGAGTTACCTTCGTTGGGTCAACCACACCGTCTTTGATCAAGTCAGTGTATTCACCTGTAGCAACGTTGTATCCTTCATTACCTGAAGCATTCTTAACGTGCTCAACGATAAGAGCTCCCTCAAGACCTGCGTTTGCAGATAGCTGGCGAAGTGGAGCTTCTACGGCACGAGCTACGATACCAGCACCTGTCTCTTCGTCACCGACGAGTCCAAGATTAGTAATGTTTGCTTGAGCGCGAATAAGTGCTGTTCCACCTCCGGGAACGATACCTTCTTCAACAGCAGCGCGAGTAGCATGCAACGCATCTTCAACACGCGCCTTCTTCTCTTTCATCTCTGTCTCAGTCGCAGCACCTACGTTGATAACGGCTACTCCACCAGCAAGCTTTGCAAGACGCTCCTGGAGCTTCTCACGGTCGTAATCAGAAGATGTATCTTCGATCTGCTTACGGATCTGGTTGACGCGTCCAGTGATAGCTTCGCTGCCACCTTCACCCTCGACGATAGTTGTCGCATCTTTAGTAATGGTGATACGCTTAGCTGAACCTAGGTCCTCAAGCTCAACATTCTCAAGCTTAATACCAAGGTCTTCAGTAATCACCTTACCACCTGTGAGGATAGCGATATCTTCGAGCATTGCTTTGCGACGGTCGCCAAATCCAGGTGCCTTAACAGCAGCAACGTTGAGCGTGCCACGAAGTTTATTGACGACAAGAGCTGCAAGAGCTTCACCA
>CBFHKM010000122.1:0-1340 GCA_965656385.1 Oceaniferula sp. | reverse complement strand
AATCCAGGTGCCTTAACAGCAGCAACGTTGAGCGTGCCACGAAGTTTATTGACGACAAGAGCTGCAAGAGCTTCACCATCGACATCTTCAGCAATGATCAGGAGTGGCTTGCCTGTTTTGGCTGCCTTCTCAAGAAGAGGTAAAAGATCTTTCAGTGAGCTGATTTTCTTCTCGTTGATCAAGATGAGTGCATCGTCTAGAGATGACTCCATTGCCTCTGCATCAGTAACAAAGTAAGGGCTGAGGTAGCCTTTGTCGAACTGCATGCCCTCGACAACGTCGAGAGTGGTTTCAATTCCCTTGGCTTCTTCAACAGTGATTGTGCCGTCCTTGCCTACTTTGTCCATCGCCTCGGCAATGATGTTACCGATTTCGGTGTCCCAGTTTGCGGACACAGTAGCAACTTGAGCAATTTCAGATGTGTCTGAAACCTCCTTTGAGAGCTCATGAAGTTGAGCCACGATGGCCTCAGAAGCCTTCATGATTCCACGTTGCAGTGAAATAGGGTTAGCTCCAGCAGTTACGTTGCGTAGGCCCTCTTTGTAGATAGCTTCAGCAAGAACTGTGGCGGTTGTTGTTCCATCACCAGCAATATCTGATGTCTTGCTTGAAACCTCACGGATAAGCTGAGCACCCATGTTTTCATAAGGGTCTTCAAGTTCAATTTCCTTAGCAACAGATACACCGTCCTTGGTGATTGTTGGGGAACCAAACTTTTTGTCGAGAATGACGTTACGGCCTGAGGGCCCGAGTGTTGCCTTAACGGCGGCGGCAAGCTTCTCAACACCATGCAAAAGTGCGTGGCGAGCTGCTTCGTCGAATTGTAGTTGTTTAGCCATATTATTTTATATTGTAATAGTTGTGTGATGGTTAGTTAGTTAGCTCACGATACCTAGGATGTCTGACTCAGAAAGAATCAACAAATCCTGACCGTCAACTTTAACGTCGGTGCCTCCATACTTGGAAATAAGAATCGTATCCCCTGCCTTGACAGCAAACTCGATAGCCTTGCCATCTTCGTCTTTGCCACCAGTTCCGAGAGAAACAACTTCTGCCTCCTGTGGTTTTTCTTTTGCGGTATCTGGAAGGACAATGCCTCCAGCACTTACTTCTTCGGCTTCAAGGCGCTTCACGAGGACGCGCTGTCCGATAGGTGTTATGGTTGCCATAATATTATTAGTTAGTTGTAGTTTGTTTTTTTATTTCAAGAAAAAGATCTAGCTGGCCTTTTAAGACCAGATAGATCTGAGATTGTTGATGGATTAGTCCTCGACGACTTCTGCGTCTACGACCTTGCCCTTGGCTTGTTTGGGTTCTGAAGCTTCAGAGTCATCAGGGGC
>CBFHKM010000121.1:0-5832 GCA_965656385.1 Oceaniferula sp. | reverse complement strand
GGCCGAGATGCTGAAGCGGGCAGGTTATGCCACCGGCATGTTTGGCAAATGGCATGTCGGCTACGATACCAAATTCAATCCAATCAAGCAGGGCTTTGATGAATTCCATGGCTTTGTCTCCGGCAACATCGACCTCTTTTCCCACATCGATCAGGAGGGCTGGTTCGACTGGTGGGCGCAGGATAAGCTTACTTACATTCCCGGCTACGCACCGCACCACATTACCGAACGTGGCATCGAATTTATCCGCCAGCACAAGGATCGGCCCTTCTTGCTCTATCTCCCCCACCCCGCTCCGCACTATCCCTACCAAGGGCCCGGAGACCATGCAAACCGGGTGGTCAAAAAAGGCTTCAAACCCGACCAGCTCGATAAGCTCACCACCGTGCCTGGCCTCAAAAAGGCAGAAGCCTCCCGCGCCTACCGGGAAATGGTGCAGGACCTCGACACCCAAGTTGGCAAGATCATTGCCGAGCTCGAGAGCCAAGGGCTGAGGGAAAACACCTTGATTATATTCTGCTCGGACAATGGAGGAACCGGCAACAAGAAACTAGGCAGTGACAACGGACCACTACGTGGCAAAAAAGGTCAACTCTACGAGGGCGGCCACCGCGTCGCAGGCATCTTCAACTGGCCCAGCAATATCGAACCAGGGCTTTGCACAGAGACAGCTCTAACATTCGACCTCATGCCCACCTTCGCCGAGCTGGCTGATGTGGTGCCCGAGGCGACCATGGATGGACTCAGCCTGAAGTCTTTGCTGCTGACTAATGAAAGTCTAGCCGAGCGTCCGCTAGTGTGGATGAGTGGCGAACGTATCGCCTATCGATTAGGCGACTGGAAATTATTATCAGCTAATAACGACAAACAGAAATCCTCGCCAATGCTCTTTAACCTTCGGCAAGACCTCGGAGAAACCACCGATCTGGCCACCCAATACCCAGAACGGGTCAAAGCCATGCAGGCCACAGCACTCCACTTGCAGCGCGAAATCCGCACCAACAGCAAAATTCTCAATGAAAAATAGGAGAAGCTTTTTTACTCATCAGGTTTCTTGCCAGAGGGCAGTATGCCAGTCTCGTACGCCTTGCTGATCGCCTGTGGTGCGTTTGCGACGCCGAGCTTTTCGTAAATGTGTTTGAGATGATCGGTGACGGTATAAATACTAATCTTAAGTTCGCTGCTGATTTCTTTTTGAGTCAAGCCATCTCCAACGAGGGAGATGATCTCCTGTTCACGCTCTGAGAGCGAAGTCTCGCTTGCGGGTTCAGATAGCTTAGGTCGCAAGGTGCTCATAATAAAGCGGGCAAGTCCCGATTCCAAAGTAGCTCCGCCGTCGTTGACGCAACGAATACCCTGCGTAATCTCAGCCATCGTACAGGATTTTAACAAATAGCCGGAAGCACCGCACTGAACTGCGCTTAGGACATCCGCATCCCTACCCGACTGACTGAGAATAATTACTTTGGATTGCGGCGCATATTTTTTGAACCACGGCATCGCTTCCAGTCCGGACATTCCCGGCAAGTTAAGATCGAGCAGAATAATGTCCGAGTGCTCTCCCAGAGGTTTACTTTCCAGACTACGTAGGGCCAATTCGGCATTTCCAAACTGGCAGCCTAACTCAATACCCTTCTCTTTACCCAGCACAAATTCAATGGTTTCACGGTATTCTGGGTGGTCTTCCACCAGCATAACGTCGATGTTATTTTTCATAGAGTGATGATGTTGAGTGATTTAAGAGCGTAGGGTGTAGGTTTATCGCACCTGTTAATATTATGAGTATAGCGCCAAGCGCTCTACTCAAAAGGGTAAAAACTTATCTTATTTGACTAGGAGTTGACACAAATGACTATTTCCACGCTTCAATAAGTGTTCCTCTACACAGGTTTATTTGCCAAATAAAGTGTCGCCCATTCAGCCAAGACATACAAACAGATTACTCAAGCTATTTCACGACTAGTTCTAAAAGATTCGACGCCAGAAGCCTCTGCGCAAGGGAAACCGCAGACATACCGTGGTTCCACCTGCAGGATTTTCTTCCACCGTCAGCTTGGCTTTGAGTAGTCGTGCTCTTCGCTTGAGTGCTTTTGGAACATCTTTCTCAGCAAAACCTTTGCCGTTATCGCTGATGGTCAGGGTGACTTCCCGTGGGCTGCCATGGAGTTCGGTGCGTGCCTGGGTTGCATCGGAATGCCGGCAGATGTTCATCAGGCTTTCTTTGTAAAACAGAAAAAGATCCACCTGAGTATTGCCTCTGAGGTGTTCGAAAAATTCCTCCCCGTCAATTTCCAAGGAATGCTCGAGCTTGGCGAGAATGCGACGGGAAGTACGCTCCATATCCTCGACCAAGCCCTCGTATAGATCCTCAGCATTAACAATATTCGAGAAATTCCTGATGGCGGCTCCCGTCCGACCAGCCACCCTCCGGATACGTTTGTGCAGCATCTGCCATTCCTCTGTTGAATTTTGCGCAATAGTGGCAGCATCGCTCAAGAGGGCAATCGTGTGCAGATTGGCTCCGAGTTCGTCGTGCAGATCCGCTGCAAAGCGGGTGCGCATTTTGGCCATTTTCTGCAGGTAAAACAGGCGCTCAGTGAGGATGCCGATCAATGCTCCAGCGACGACCAAGGCGACTAGCCAGCCCATGCGGCGGAGATTGATTTGTTGTCGCGCGTAGCGTCGCTTGAGTTCGCTATCCACCAGCGGACGCTCTCTTTCTAAATCATGACGCAGGGCCAACTGATTCATCCACACACGAATAGGAAGGATCGCTCCATAATAGTTAAGGCCATCCGTTATTTGTGCGAGCTTGGTTTGCGAGCTTGAAAGACCAGAACTAATACTGACAGAGGCTCCCAGAGCGATGTTTTGACTTTTACTCAGCACTTCAATTTCTGAAAAGGCGATGCGCCTCTCGATTTCTCTCAATGAGACAACGGGTTGATAATTGAGAATCTCAAACCGAATATAGCGGCAATGCGTTTCTGGAAAACGCCGCATGATAATTGGCCCGTTGTCGAAAATCGACTTTTGCCTGTATTCACACAGAAAAGTTTCGTCGGAGAAATCGAGGTGATTAGCCCCAGTTACACGTATGTGGCGAGGCACCGCCGAGCAACTGAATTGATACATAGGAATGGTGAGGACCATATCTGCGGTGTGCAGGTTGATCTGGTGCACGGCTTGCGAGGCTTTTAGGTCAATGGTCAGCGTCAGCGGTGAGTCATGTGATTGAATACGAATGGGTTTTGATTGGCTTGAGTGGCCCTGGGCAGCATTCATGATGAAGGGGGTGAACCCATCGGTGAGATTACCTTTTACCCGAGCGCCTCTGGTAGGCTTGATCGTTCGCTGCTCCGGCAAAGCCACATTGGTCATGCCGCTGAAAACCAGAATTTCTGAGAATTGTAGAGTATGATCGGTTGTTGAATAAGGGGCAGCGGAAAGGGTGGTGGCTTCAATCGTGATCCATGAGGCCTCGGTGGGCTCGAACGGTACCGCCAGCGGAGCGATGCGCGGCAAAAGCTGATCTTTTTTGGAAAAGGAAGCCACTACCCTGCTCGAATCACCTGTTCCCACCAGAATGCGAAAGTCGACGGGAAAACCTCCTGACCGGAAGCCCGTTTCTGAGTCGCGAAACAGAGCGGGCACCAAGACCACCTCATCGATCGTAGTTTCTTCTCCCAGCTCGATGCGTATCGATTCCCTTGTGTCGGGCTTCGCACTTGTGTTCGATCGGTAACCCAAAGAGCCCACACCGCTGCGAGGAGTGAAGCGGGCGAGTCCCTTGAGTTCGGAATCGATGTCGGCCAAGCGCTGTTCCAGTTGAGGCAACGACAACGATTTCATCGGAGATGGAGCAGGCTCCGCGGCGGCCGGAAGCCATCCGGCGAGCAAGAGCAGTAGAATGATCAAAAAGCGCTGCATGTTCCAAGCTATATAGATCGACTCAACTAACAGCAATCTAAATTCGCCCCCAGCTCAATAGGACTATTCTTGAAGCATTTCCTGAACAGGCTCTCCAGCCGACTGGCATGAACCCGGCCAGCAGATACCACAGAAGCTCTGCGTCTTTGCGTGATCCCATATCAAGACTTGTGAACCCATCGTGCTGGAATTCACCATTCAAAATTCACCATTCCGCCGCCACCAGCGGCGGCTGGCAGCCGGCGGCTACCTCCCCCCCCCCAGTATATTGGGATATACTTCTTAGGTCACCCTGTGTTATAAATTATTTAATTAATGCAAAATTATTATTTAATTTATCTTAACTATACCCTCCGAGGCCCAAGTCTTCACCGACTTGTCAACCGGCACTCATTACATCTAACACAGAAAAAAAACCCAAACAGAATACACATTATGAAAACAAAAATACCACACCTCATCCTCGCATTATGCCTATATGCCGCAAAGTCCGCAAGTGCCGCTCTAGTTTTCCAGATGGATTTCAACGATGCCGATGGCAACCAATCGCTTACTGACCGGGGTACGACCAGCGTGACCGGTTCGTTTACCGGAAATGCCACTTACAGCACAAGCTTTGCCCCGGTAAATAGCGGCGGGTATTCCGGCGAGTTCGATGGATCGAGCGGTGGGGCAAACTTCGGCGACATCAACGCGCTCGATGGGTTGTCCGCCATAACGATCACCGCTTGGATCCGTATGGACAACGCAGGTCAGAGTGGCGCGGGTCGAATCGTTCATAAACGTAGTGGTAACACATCTGGCTTTGAAGCCTATTACCACGGTGTGGATAGCGAGCTCGAGTTTGTCGCCAAAACCAGTCCCGTTGCCAATGGAGGCGGCGCGATTGGCTTCGGGGACTGGACATTTATCGCGATGACCTACGATGGAGCGAACGCCACTTTCTATACCGGTGATGGCACGACGCTTTCGGGACCCGACGTGGATCCTACTGCCAATGGAGCACTCGGCTCCAACTCTGTCGATCTGTTCATCGGAAATCTTCCCAATAACGATCGAGCTTTCGATGGCCTGATCGACAATCTGCGGATCTACGACAGCGTCGAAGATGCGACATCGTTAACCGGCATCATGACGTTCAACGATGTGGCCGTCCCCGAGCCTAGCTCAACAGCCCTGCTCGGCCTCGGACTTAGCTCCTTGCTGCTGCGCCGCAAGCGCAGCTAATGAGCAATGAAGGATAGCCGCGCAGCCACCAGCGGCGGCTGGCAGCCGGCGGCTACCTCCCCCAGTATATTGGGATATACTTCTTAGGTCATCCTATGTTACAAATTATTTAGTTAATACAAAATTATTATTTAATTTATCTTAGCTATACCCTTCAAGACTCAAGTCTTCACCGACTTGTCAACCGGCACTCATTACCTCTAACACAGAAAAAAACCCCAAGCAGAATACATATTATGAAAACCACATCACTTATCCTCGCAGGTATATTCGGAACAGCCATGGCATCGCAAGGTGCTTGGGTTATTGCAGACTACAATTTTAACACCTCGGTTGACGCTGATAAGTTAAATGATACTGCGCTATCGGGAGCTGTAGACGCCTCGGTGTTCGATCTAGGGGCAGGATTAAATAATAACACGACACAAAGTATCATCGATAACGCCACTACTTACGATGATGGTGGAGGAGGGGTTCAAAATTCTATCTTTGGAGAAGCGAATGCACTTGGATTTGACCAAAGTCCCGGAACGCTTGCAAATGCGATAATCCAAAATGATTACCTCGAATTCTCGATTGCCCCCGAAGCGGGACGATCCATAGACCTAGGTGAACTTTCTTGGGTTCAGTATGGATTCCACAGTAGCAGAGGTTTGGATCAATGGGGCGTTTTTA
>CBFHKM010000120.1:0-5859 GCA_965656385.1 Oceaniferula sp. | reverse complement strand
AAGGGATCGTCAGCCGAATAACCAGTCATATCGCCGCCCTTCTGCTTTAGTTCTGCGAGAACTTCAGACATATCACGAAGCTCGTCCCACACATGCTGCCGGACGTAAATCGAAGCTCCCTGCCTGACGGCCAGTGCCAAGCAATCACTTGGACGAGCATCAATTTCTACCACCTTACGCTCCATGATCTCGTTTTCAGCAGTAATGAACAAGCGTGCGTAGAAAATTTCCCCATCAACTTTCACAATCACCGCTTTGTCCACCCTGGCGCCAAAAGCATCCAGCATCTGTGAAAACAAATCATGTGTCAGTGGCCTGGGAGGTTTCACCCCAGACATCACAGCATTGATGGAAGCTCCTATCGCCGGCTCAACATAGAATACGATAGCTTTCTCGCCATCTCCTAGGAATACAGCACATCCTGCCGATGTCGGCATCAACGCAATAGGCTCAACCCTAACATGATCTTTCATAATGAGTAGCTGGATGAAATTTTTATATGTGAATAGCTTCTAACTGGTAGATTCTTCTATATTACCATCATCAACCCGAGCTAGGTATTGACGCGAGACTTTTACATACTTCTCGGCCCAGTGCTTGATGCCCTCCTGCTGCTCCTTATCCAGCGTCTTGACCACCCTAGCTGGGCTACCCAGCACCAACGAACCTGGTGGAATTTCAGTGCCTCCAGTCACAAGTGCATGAGCTCCAATAATCGAGCGCTCACCAATCACAGCACCATCTAAAATACAGGCCCCCATTCCCACAAGCACCTCATTTTTCACCGTGCATGCGTGTATAATAGCACTGTGACCAACCGTCACCAGCTCCCCAATGTAGGCACCATAATCATCAGCTAGATGCAAAACTGCGTTGTCCTGAATATTCGATTTAGGACCAATCACTATTTCATGAATATCACCACGCAGTGTAGTATTATACCAAACACTCGCCTCTTCACCAATACTCACGCGCCCGATCACATCAGCACTCTGCGCAACGAAGGCGCTGTCATGAATGTCTGGACTTATCCCATCAAAGGTCTCGATTGCCATGCTTTGAGCATATCCTTCATCACTATTTTCACAAGTTGCAATCCGTAGTTAAAAATGCCATCTTACGCCGTCTTGTCCCTGACGACTTCATCATGAAGTAAGACACCCCCATAACGCTTCATTACACTCCACAACACTGATCCGGATACCGTTTTCATGAAGGAACTCTACACCGTAATTGCCATTATCATCTTTGGTTATGCCCTACGTTCTTGCAAGACCATTGCTCTACGTAAATTGGGTGCTGTGGTCATGCTGCTCGCTTCGGGCCTTTGCTTCTATTACCTGTTTGAATCAGTAGTAGCGGGAATTATCGCCATGACTGCCTGGTTTTTCCTGCCATGGGTCGAGTTGCTCACTCGCATCCGCAATCAGCGAATGCCTCTGAAAAACAAGCTGAAGCAACGCTCCTCCGTCAACCTGCATGCTTTTCCTAATGCTCATGAATATGTGAACACCCTAGAAAGCTCCGGCTTTGAACATATCAGTAATTGTGGTTGGAATCTTGGTGGAGTGGATCAGCTTTATCAACTTTACTGGAATGCCGAAAAAAAATCGGTTGCCTCTCTCTGTCTCTGTGAGCAAGCCAGTGCTACTTTTTCATATATTACAATCACCTCAAAAGACGTTGCGAATGGAATATGGCGAACGACTAATTTTCCATTTTCTCCAACTCTCAAACCCTCCCCCTCCACGCACTGGAATCAAATCAGTTGTGTCAACGAGTGTGTTGTCAAATTACTCCAACAGCACGGCAGCTTCCTACATAAACAAGGGTTTGTAGACGATGACTTAAGCATCCCAGACCCAGACCAGCTCGAGCAAGATTTAGAGTATGAACTCCAATGCCAGATTGATCATAATCTAGAGCAAGGCATCATCACCCCTGTTTGCGATAAGCAATTCCGCTACACAATGCGCGGCCTTTTCTACTTATGGCGTCAATTTATTCGCGATATGATTAGGCTCTGCTGAGCCAAATATAAATCTGGTCGATTACTTTCAGAAATCACACAAGCAAAAGAAAACCCTGAGTCTCCACCGGGGAACTCAGGGTTAAAAAAGACAGAGATTAGTTTATTCTCTCTCGCTTAAAAATTAAGAATACATCTTGGTGTAGTATTCGTCAGCCATGCGGTCTGAATCGAAGAATGGCACTACTTCATTCATGCTGTTGAGCACAATATTCCACCAGCTACCCTCTTCGTCGTAGTAGGATGGCAACACCTCAGTTTCGAGAAGCTGGTAGAAGCCAAGCATATCATGCTGGTCACGAGCCTCGTCAGACAGAGCTGGGTCGGCCTCTGGGATAACAAAGGAATTGTGACCATCTTTAGAGAATTCACAAACCCAGCCATCGTAAGTAGAAAAGTTAACACTACCGTTCATGGCTGCGCTCATTCCTGAGGTTCCTGAGGCTTCACGAGTGACAACAGGATTGTTCAACCACATGTCCGAACCGTCTTTGAGAAGCTTGGAAAGTGACAACTCATAGCCAACAAGCACTGCGGCATTTGGATAGTGTTGCGTCAGATGAATCAAATGATTGAAAGTATCGATCGCACCCCAATCCTTAGGATAAGGCTTACCTGCCCATATAATTTGAACGGGACGATCGGTGTTGTTGAGCATTGCCTCAAATCGCTCAATGTCACGAGCAACAAGATCCGCGCGCTTGTAGTCGGCAAAACGACGCGCCCAAACAATGGTCAAATAATCTGGATCAAACAGTCGACCTGTCTGGTCAGCAACTTCTTTGAATAAAAGCTTCTTGAGCTCACGCTTTCGCTTGGCCAAGGCATGAACATCTCCAGCCGCGCGAGCAGACTCAAGTTGTGGATCCACCCAGTATTTCTTGTTCTGAGCGTTCGTGACATGATCGATCTCGCAAATACCCTCATGACTTTTCCACATTTCACGAGAAACATCACCGTGAAGTTTGGAGACAGCATTAGCTTTGCGACTAATACGTAGTGCCGCGAGTGTATGGTTAAATTCATCACCCTCAACTCCACAAATTTTGCGGGCTTCCTCCATGCTTAATCCATTGAAGAAGGTAAATTTATGCAGCAGGTCAAAACTTGACTTCTCATTACCCGCCTCCACCGGCGTGTGCGTGGTGAATACAATGCGCTTCTTGACTTCATCCATTGAGCCGTGCTTGCCATAAAGGTGGAATGCAGCAGACAGTGCGTGAGCTTCATTCATGTGCCACACATCAGGGTCGACTCCGAGCTTCTCAAGTAGAGTGGCACCACCAATACCCAAAAGAATATACTGAGCGATGCGTGTCAGAAAGTCTGAATCATAAAGGCGGTGAGAAATAGTACGTGACATTGTATCATTCTCCTCGAGATCAGTTGTGAGTAAGAACATTGGCGCCGAGCCAAAAACATCAGCAGGAAGATACATCGCCTTGACCCAAACATCGTGATCATGAATCTTGATAGTAAACTTGATATTAGTCTCCTCAAGGAAGTGATACATCTTTTTTCTCTGCTGAACAGCCATCTCACGATGATCACCACGTGTTTGGTTGTAATATCCATACGTCCAAAGAATACCTATACCTATTACATTCTGCTTAAGGTCATATGCACTTCGCATGTGAGAACCCGCTAGGAAGCCAAGACCTCCGGAGTAAATTTTCAGGGTCTGATCAATAGCAAATTCAGAGCTGAAATAGGCAACGCTCTTTTGATAATTTGGATTAATATCGTATGGATGTTTAAAAGGTTCAGGCAGGAAGCTCATAATAAAGTTGTGTTAATGCTAATTGCGCCACGAGGCACGCGCCCGTCCTTACGCATACCCAGCCACTTAGCCAAGCAGGATTTGTGTCTTATTATGAGTTTGTGTTCGGCTAATCTCTGTGTGATTGTATTATCTATGAAAATAGATTGGAAAAAGTATCTCATAGGCGAGTGGTCATGGATACGTCCAATCAAGTCTCTCACCTTTATCTATCTGAGCCTACTGGTGGTTGCGCTCTTCTTCTCTGACCTGATCATTTACCAACCACCGATAGCAGGATATTCAAAAAACGGAGCCCAGATCGATACTCTGCAGACTCCTAGCGGGCTGAGTATTGGCTTGTTTCACCTGCCAGCAAAGCCTGGCATGCCTACCTTATTCTGGTCACACGGAAATGCCGAGGACCTTGGCTTACTATCAAATCGATTCCACAGGTTCCACGCACACGGATACGGTATTCTTGCGTATGACTACCCTGGTTACGGCATAAGTGAGGGTAAACCAAATGAGAAGAGCTGCTATGAAGCATGTCAAACTGCATGGATTCACATTACTCAAAACATTCAAGTTCCTCCTAACCTCATCATCATATATGGCCAGTCAGTAGGTAGTGGTCCATCTGTTTGGCTGGCATCACAGCAAGAAACGGCGGGGCTCATGCTTGTCTCCCCATTTATTTCTGCTTTTCGCTCGGTGACGCGTATCCCCCTTTTTCCTGGGGACTGCTACAACAACATCAATCGCATTCCATCCATCAAGACACCGTTGCTTATTGTTCATGGTGACAAAGACGAAGTGGTGGGTCAATGGAATGGCAAAATGCTCTATGATGCGCACGGCGGGCCAAAGACATTTTGCAGCATTGCCAACACAGGTCACAACGACATTTACATGCTAGCCGGTGACCGCATCATAGATGAGCTCAACACATTCTGGGCACTACAGGCACCAAACACCGTGGCATGCAGAAGCCGCACCATCGTTCAAAGTCGTACCTCAAAAAAATCCAACATCACGGCACGGTAAACCTGCCGCTTAAATTCCGGCAACCATTTCAATTTGAAATCCTCTGGGCGAATCCATTTATAGCGCTCAAACTCGGGGTTCTTGTGACCATCCAGATCGAGATCTGGAGCTGACTTTTTCAACCTGCATAAATAATAGGTCTGCTCCTGCCCGTCGAAATACATTTGCTTTTTCTTTACCTGATCTGGGTATAGATACGAATAACCACCTCGTTTTTCTATGACCTTGTAGCTTTTCCACGGCAGACCTATTTCCTCTTCCACCTCTCGAGCCAGAGCTTTGATCAACTTCTCATCAGCATCGACGCCACCTTGTGGAAATTGCCAGGCTCCTTTTTGGTTACGGCGCTCACATACCAACAGCTTTCCTTTACGGTTTAGCATCAGCACTGCAACATTTGGTCGGTAACTTGCCATGGCGGAACAATGTCTACCTTTCTATTTTTCAGTGATCAAGGTTTTGACGAAACTTTGTTTACAATGATTAATGGTGCCTCCAAGATCAATGAATATGAAAACTTCATTGCTCCAGCTCAGCATCACATTTTTTGTTCTACTCACTGTGACCATTCTTCCTCAGGTAAGCATGGGCCAGAACGCCAGTGACTCAGAAAAGAACAAAACCTCTGAATCAACTGGGCCCAAGAGATTTTGGCAAGCAAGCCTGCCCGGAGGCAGTTACATAGTTGCCCTAGATCGCATCACCTCAATCAGCCAACACAGCTATCTTGTCGACGGCAACATCAGTGTCACCGAGGTGGTCATCGATACCAGTGGCAACTCGCTTGCACGCTTTTATTACCTTGAGCCCGTTGCCCAAAACGCCTCCAATGTGGGCGCTCAACTTAGTCAACGAGGCAAGGACCTACTCAATAAAGTGGGGCAGCGAACTGGGATAGACACCAATTCTGCCGTTATTAAGCAATACCCTGCAACGACCCACGCCAAAACCGTTGAATTTCATATCACCAATGTCTCAACGCTCGATGCTCTGCTCAACAGTGCACGGGGTGCATGGATTAATG
>CBFHKM010000119.1:0-5925 GCA_965656385.1 Oceaniferula sp. | reverse complement strand
TTCTTTGATGCATTGCCCTGTGGACTATTTTCTGTATGTTAATAGATGTGCTTATTCTCGCATCTGACACGATTGCCACCACATCGACCGCCAACTTAGATTTGGGCCCTATTTTAATGGGTATGCTAGGCGGTCTAGCTCTCTTTCTCTTTGGTATTGATCGCATGGCAATGGCGCTGAAGCTCATCGCAGGCGATAGGCTCAGGCAAATTATTGCCAAGCTCACCACCAACCGCTTCACAGGCGCTGCAGCGGGGGCTGCTGCTACGTCTATTATTCAGTCCTCATCCGTCACTACGGTGTTGGTTGTGGGCTTCATATCGGCAGGTCTGATGAACCTGAGCCAATCCATCGGAATTATTATGGGGGCCAATATCGGTACCACAATGACAGCGCAGATCATCGCCTTCAAGGTCACACATTACGCCCTTTGGATGATAGCCGTCGGATTTACGTTATCTTTTTTTATCAAAAGAGACCACATACGTCATTACGGAAAAATGATCATGGGACTGGGGCTTGTTTTTTATGGTATGCAGCTGATGAGTGATGGGGCTAAACCATTACAATCCTATGCTCCGTTTATCGAGCTGATGAAAAACATGAATGCCCCGTTGCTGGGCATTACCTTTGGTGCCGTTTTTACGGCACTGGTTCAAAGCTCTTCGGCAACGACAGGTATAGTGATCGTCTTGGCAAGTCAGGGCCTGCTGCCCCTAGATGCTGGCATTGCTCTTATTTTCGGGGCAAATATTGGCACCTGCTTCACCGCATGGCTGGCATCCATCGGCAAATCAATCGACGCCAAGCGTGCTGTCGCAGTTCACATTCTCTTCAATTTAGCCGGCGTCATGGTTTGGTTTATGTTTATCCCAGAACTCGCCACCACCGTGCAGCAGGTCTCACCAAAGGCAGATGAGCTCAATGGCATCGCTAGATTATCAGCTGAAACCCCACGACAAATCGCGAATGCACATAGCGTGTTTAATATCACTAACACTTTTTTATTCATCTGGTTCGTCGGGCCCATTGGCAAGTTAGTCGTTCGAATCATACCAGATCGGCCCTCGACTGATACCAAGGAATCTCAGCCCAAGTATCTTGACCCTGACTTACTAAACACACCAGCCCTCGCCCTCGACGCCGTACGGCTTGAGCTCAGCAGGATGGGCACACGAGTCACGAAGCTCACCAACGAAGTGCTTGAGACGGTAACCTCAGGCAGCGCCCAGGATATGCGCCAGTTATGGAAAATGGATAGTCATGTTGATGAAATCCACGGCTTCATCCTCACCTACCTTGCTGATCTCTCACGAGGAAATCTGGAAAAATCACAATCTGACTTGCTGCATCGATATCTAGCCAGCTCCAATTACATGGAGAACATCGCAGACATGGTGGAAACTAACTTGATCGAAATTGGGCGTGCGCGACTTCGCTCAGGCCTCGTCATAAGTAATGCAACAATACAGCTTCTTAATCACTTTCATCAGGAGGTCAGCCTACAAGTGAGTCAAGCCATTGATGCTCTCATCACAAACGATCACACTACCGCCAGAAAAGTGATCGGAGCTAAACCCACCATCAGTCAATTATCAGCAGAAGCAGAGGAACACCTCTCCAGGCGTTTCAGAGCTGATGAACCACAGCGCATGGTGGCATTTCGCCTAGAATCAGAGATGATCGAATACCTCAAGAGGATGTATTACTTTGCCAAGCGGATTGCCAAAATAGTTGATCGTAACCCATCTAAGAAAACGATGGGCGCTCCAGAATCAGACTAAGCGTCTGGTTTCGAGGCTAGCTTTTCGGTTATGGAGATGATGACAATCCCCCCTACCAGCCAAGCCACAGCAATCCATGTAGAGGATTTCCCAAAATCAGGGAAGTAACGATTCCATGCCACCACCTTACCGGTGATAATTAGCGAATAAACTGGGATTTTCCATGGCCAGATAATCGCAAGAGAACCTGCCACGAAACCGGTAATCAGAGCCACCGCGGCATTGTGATACCTTTTAAACATCCAGCTCAAGATGTGAGAAAGGGTGAACAGGCCAATAGCTGCCCCTATGGCGACAGGGATAAGAATTGGCAAAGCCTCTACCAATTTCAGCTGCCGAAGATTATCCACTGCATCCAATACAATCAGCTGATAGTTACCCATAAGAAGAAGAATGAATGAACCCGATATACCTGGAATGATCATGCTACACATACCCGCCACACCACAGGCCCCTAGATAAAGTGTATTACTGTTCTCTCCTGCTGGACTCTGGAAGGCTAGAAATACTGCGACGACTACACCGATTGAGATACAAATAATTTCAACAAAGCCCCACCGCCTGACCATCTTCCCAACATAAAATAAAGATGCTAAAATCAATCCAAAGAAAAAGGCATTTACCAGGGTCGGGTGATCGACATACGCAGTTTTAAGAATTTTGGCTAAAGTGATTATACTGACGACAACCCCGAGAGATAATGCCACTAAAAAACCAAGGTCAATATGTTTTGCTAGACCTCCAATGTCTCCTTTAAAGAGTAATCGAAGCGCCTTGAAATTGAATGATTTCAAGGAATCAATCAGGCGCTCATAGACCCCAGTGATGAAGGCGATCGTTCCGCCGGAAACACCGGGTATGACATTGGCCGCACCCATAGCGAAGCCCTTGAGAAAAATAAAAAAATATTCCATGGCGAGACGTTACATTTCCAGCATGAGACGACTTGGGTTCTCCAAACAGTCTTTGATGCGTATAAGGAAAGTTACCGCCTCTTTGCCATCGACTAAGCGATGGTCATAGCTCAACGCCAAATACATCATTGGACGAATCACCACCTCACCATTCACAGCCACCGGACGCTGCTGAATGGTGTGCATGCCAAGGATGCCACTCTGGGGTGGATTAAGAATCGGGGTGCTGAGAAGTGAGCCGTAAACTCCACCATTGGAGATGGTGAAGACTCCCCCTTGTAGATCAGCAAGGTCCATACTGCCATCGTTGGCCTTAGTGGCATAATCCAAAATCCCCTGCTCTACTTCAGCAAAACCTTTGCTGTCACAATCACGAAGTACGGGAACAACCAGACCTTTCTTAGTACCAATAGCCACACCAACATCATAGAAATGATTCTCGATAATGTCATTGCCATCAATGCGGCCATTAATGCTTGGAACATCTTTCAATGCTTGCACAGTGGCTTTTACAAAGAAGGACATGAAGCCCAGCTTACAACCGTGTTTTGCTACAAAATCTTCCTGCACCTCCTTGCGGAGCTTCATGATCGCGGTCATGTCGACTTCGTTAAAGGTAGTCAAAATTGCCGCCGTTTGCTGAGCATTGACCAAATGACTTGCCACCTTCCTGCGCAGCATACTCATCTTGCGGCGCGTAGTGCGTCCATTGTCCTCGCTTGATGACTGACCAGCTCGCTCCGGCGCAGCAGGCTTGAGCGATAGATCTGGACGTGAACTTGCAGCAGGAGCTGCCGAAGCTCCAGACACCACTGGTGCTGTAATATTGGCCTGAGGTTTCGGGGCTGCCTGAGCTGCTACAGCAGCTGCCGCCAACTCTTCTTTCGGCTCTGTTTGTGGTACACTAGCCCCGACACTAATTTTACCAATCACCGTTCCTATATCAACCTCCTCCCCTTCGGGAGTGGAAATGTGGAGAACTCCGCTTTCTTCTGCCTCGAGCTCATTAGACACCTTATCAGTCTCCAAAGTAACTAGCGTGTCCCCCTTGTTGACCTGAGAGTTGTCAGACACATGCCAACGTCCAATGTTAGCTGAGGTAATCGACTCACCAGCTGCAGGCACAATAATATCTATTTCCTTGGACTCTGGCGTTGATGCGTCAGCTTCCACCTCAACGTCAGCAGTCACCTCAACCTCTGCGTCTTCTCTCTGCGCAGCTGCACCCTCTTCGAGAGTTGCAACCACCGTGCCAATAGCGACCTCCTCGCCCTCTTGCACAAGGATGTTGAGGACACCTGCAACATCAGCTTCGATATCATTGGAAACCTTGTCAGTCTCAATCGTTAACACCGTCTCACCTTTGTCTATCGATTCGCCGTTTTGCTTGTGCCAGCGGGCAACATTGGCGGAGGTTATCGATTCACCGACGTTTGGGATCTTTATTTCAGTGGCCATGGGAATAATGGTGGATAAAAAGGAATATAAATTTAATCTTCGAAGGCTTTGACGACAAGTGTTTGCTGCTCACGAACATGCTGGGCTTTTGATCCGGCAGCAGGACTTGAGGATGATTTACGCCCTGAGTAGCTGATGCGTGCATCAAGAACAGCTTCCAGTCTTGGCCGTATGTATGAGTAAGCACCCATGTTACGTGGCTCTTCTTGAGCCCATACCCACTTAGTCACCTTTGGGAACTGGCTCAGGATGAGCTCTAACATCTCATCATTGAATGGATAGAGCTGCTCGATACGAATAATAGCGGCGTTGTTGATTTCGCTCTCATCACGATGCTTCGCGAGATCATAGAAAACCTTACCACTACAGAAAACCACACGCTCAACATCCTCTGGATTTTCAAAATCAATAACATCAGGTAGTATTTCTTGGAAACAGGCACCCTCAAGAAAATCGGCTTCATGGGAGACAGCCTCAGGCCGAGATAAGAGGCTCTTAGGCGTCATCAATACTAGTGGCTTTCGGAAGCTGCGTTTCTTCTGTCTACGAAGCGCATGGAAATACTGCGCTGGTGTAGACAAGTTAGCGACTTGAATATTATCTTCCGCACACAGTTGCAGGAAACGCTCAAGACGAGCACTTGAATGCTCAGGGCCCATACCCTCGTAGCCATGAGGGAGCAGCATCACCAAGCTACTGGGTGTCTGCCACTTCGATTCGGCAGAGGCGATAAATTGATCAATGATCACTTGTGCCCCATTGGAAAAATCGCCGAACTGAGCCTCCCACATGATCAACATGTTAGTCGCACCCAATGAGTAACCGTAATCAAAACCAAGAACGGCCGCCTCAGACAAAAGAGAATTGTAGACGCAAAAATTAGCCTGGTTTTCGGAGAGGTTTTTAAGTGGGATGTATCGCTCCCTGGTCTCAGAATCATAGAATACCGCGTGACGATGACTGAAAGTTCCTCGGCGCACGTCTTGACCTGACAAACGCACTGGATTTCCGTCCATCAACAACGATCCCCATGCTAACGACTCTGCAAACGCCCAATCAAACTCATGCCCAGTCTTGAGCGCCTCCTGCCGCCTTGGAATGAAGCGTTTGGCAAGCGTTGGATGCAGATTAAAGCTTTCGGGAAGGTCGGTGAGAACTCCACCAACATGTTGCATCAACTCCTTGGATATACCGGTAGGCACAGGGTCATGCGTATAGCTAGGCTGAGACTCCGCAGTAGAACCACTGAAAATTGTCCGATCACCTTTCTCCATATGATGAACCATCGTGTGATAGCCCTCATCCAAGTCACTTTGAACTTGGCTTTCTATCTCATCGGCCTGCTGTTGAGTCAAAGTGCCTGCCGCAACAACCCTCTCCTTGAACAAATCACCTATCGGCTTACGCGCATCAACCTTCTTATAAATGTGAGGCTGAGTGAATGCTGCTTGATCGGCTTCGTTGTGCCCATGGCGCCGGTAACAATACATGTCGATCACGATGTCGCGACCAAAGGTTTGCCTGTACTCAAGAGCTAAAATAGCTGCCCAAACAAGATCATGCGGTTGTTCACCGTTGACGTGAATGACTGGCGCCTCGATCATCTTGGCAATGTCTGTGGCGTAGTGTGAAGACCGGGCATCCTCGGGCATTGTGGTAAAGCCGATCTGATTGTTGATCACAATGTGAATCGTTCCCCCAGTGTGGTAGCCGGGCAACTGAGAAAGATTAAGAACTTCCGCGACAGAGCCTTGGCCAGCAAAAGCCGC
>CBFHKM010000118.1:2670-5959 GCA_965656385.1 Oceaniferula sp. | reverse complement strand
GAGCTGCTATTAGTGAAGTTCCTCGTAGACAAAAAAGACCGCACTGAGGCACTTCAAATCATTGATCACTACGGCGGCAAGACAGTCGACCTGACACCAACATCAATGATCGCTATGCTCAATGGAGATACAACCAAGATTGATGCCGCCCTGACCATGTTCTCCCAGTTCGAGGTCATCGAGACTGTGCGCACTGGCAAGGTCGTCATGGCTCGTGGTGAGCTAGCCACCTAATAGCAGGAACCGCTGTTACTGTAATTCTTAACCAACAAAAAAAGAGGCGCCTCATATGGGGCGCCTCTTTGTTTTTGAATAATTAGACCTTACATGGCTCACCTTCTAAACAGCCAAATTCAGCAAGGATCAGTTTAATGGTGTAAACTTGATTCCTTTCAGGGCTGCTGATTGAGTATCACCCTCGATACAAGATGCACCGACCTTGTAGCGACCAGGCTTAGGGAAATTTATCCACCCGATTTTGTAATCATGAAATACACTGGAAGCATTTTGCTGATTTTGAATAGCCTCACCACCTTGAATCGCCACCTTCCATACGAGACGTCCTTTGCCTGTGTAATTAAGTGCTACTTTGTAGTCACCTGGTATCAGCACATCTACTTCCCATGTCGCCGCGCCACCAGGTTGCCAATTCACAACCTGATTGACATGCTTCCACTCACCAAACTTTTCCATCCATCGGTTACGCTTAAGTTGTGCGCCACTAACATCTGAAAATTCAGCGAGGATTTCTGTGCTGACCACTGGATCGATAGCAAAACAAGGGTCCACATCTGGCTCACCTTCCAGCTCCACCTCAATGACAGAAACTAACTTATCTGGTGCTGCGACGGGCAATGAAAAGACAGACCATCCAGAAGCTTTTTTATGTTCGATCTCAACGGATGACTCCTTACCAGTGAGCAACTTCGCAGACTTGATCTTATTCTTGAGACCAGGGAGATGCAACTCGCCACCTCTGGGCCATTCAAACACAGCTAGATGCAGCTTGTTACCCCTTGTGGTGACATCACCCCATGGCAAGCCATGATGCCATGGAGAAGGTCCAGCACCGTAGACAACCTGAGGGTAACGACGAATCCACTCGCCAGATCCACGAAGAGCATCTGCAGCGCGTTGTGGCACTGATCCATCACCACGAGGTCCGATATTAAGCATATAAGTGCCCCCACGGCCCACACATGAGACCAGCAATCCAAGGACCTGCTTGGGCGTTTTCCAATTCTCGTCATACCAGGCATATGCCCATGAATCATTAGTGGTATCCACGGACTCCCAGAGCCCCTCCACGTTGTGATGAGGCACTTCCATGTCGCCAAGAGACTGGTAGTCCCCCAGCCCGTGACCTGCACGTCCAGAGACGAGCGCGTTGGGCTGATTCTTGCGAACAACTTCGATAAGTTCCTCAACATATTTTTTGGGCATGTCCCCAGGTGTATCGAACCAAACGATTTCAATCTGGCCATACTCGCTGGTGATTTCCTTCACCTGAGGCAGGCACTTCTTCTGAAAATAGTCATCAAAGCTGGCTGGAATTCCATCGGCACCTTTCTTAGGGCCCCTACCTCCTCCGGGGAAGGTCCAGTCCTGATTGTGTGAGTAGTAAAATCCGAACCCAATACCTACTTCCTTGCACGCCTTGGCGAGGTCCTTCATTGGATCACGCCCAAAAGGAGTTGCATCCACAATATTGAATTTATCCGCCTTAGAGTGATACATGGCAAAGCCATCATGGTGCTTGCTGGTAATAATAATATACTTCATGCCCGCATCTTTAGCGAGCTGAGCAACCGCCATTGCGTCAAAATTCACGGGGTTGAAATCATTGGCAAGTTTCTTGTATTCTGGAATAGGGATACCAGCCATGTTTGAGTTCATAATCCACTCTCCAATACCGTAGTAGGTCTTGCCGTCCACCTTGTTGCCGAGCGTGGAATACAAACCCCAGTGAATAAACATCGCGTAATTGCCGTCATCGAAAAGCTGGCCTCGCTTGGCATCTGTGGCTCTGAGCTTAACGACCGAGTCACCCCAGAGGTCATCCATTTTTTCTCCCTTAGCAGGTTTTTTTACTGCCACCTTAGATGCTTCCTCTGCTAAGCAGGATAAGTTCAGGAGCGCAAAAGCGCCAATAACAGTAGCCAGTTTTAATGAGTGTTTCTTAAACATAGTATGTAGTGAGTAATCCATGAGATTCTGCTAATTATGAAAGCTGTGTCAAGACGAGCTTACTTGCGATGACGCGAAAAACAGCTGTTGTCAGGTTTTGAAGGCAATGAGCTTTTCCACTTTGAAAGCTTTTGCTTGAGCTGAGCCACCACAGCAGCGTGAGTTAGCTTTAGATCATGCTCCTCATAAGGATCAGAGCTGATATCGTATAGCTCATGGTAGCTACCGCTTTTGTTGCTTACTAGCTTCCACTGCTGATCCACAATCACGTAGCTAACCCAGTGGTTTGGCTTCTTCTTATCCGCCGGCCATGCTGCATTAATCTTCCAGTACAGTGGCTTCTGTCGTTTGATCTTTGCCTTGCCCATGAGCACGTCGACTTGGCTCAAACCATCCGGCTTATAGCCTTTTGGAAGATCAGCCCCAGCGATTTGACAAAAAGTGGGCAGTAAATCAACCGCAGAAATGAGTGAAGTTTCATCTATTGCACCAACAGCAACCTTGCTTGGCCACCGCACTAAAAACGGCACCCCGATGCCGCCTTCAAATAATGAACCCTTGAAGCCCTTGCGTCCTCCAGTGACTCCCTTTGCCGCATTGAGTCCATATCCGGACCCTGTTGCTGTATCATGAAAAAGTCCTAACTTGCCCGGCTGACTTGCTCTTGCGGGACCATTGTCTGATGAGAAAATAACGAGAGTATTCTTTGCAATTCCTAGTTCATCAAGCTTGTCTAATACTTGACCGATCCTGTCATCAGCATGGGAGAGCACGGAAGCATAGATATTGTCCTCCTCTGGAAGATCCTTAAAACGCCACCGGTATTTTGGCACCGTATGAAATGGTGTATGAGGCTCGTGAATCCATAGATTTATGAAAAACGGTTTCCTCTCAGCATTGCTTTTTTCAATGAAGTCGACCGCATTTTGTGCATCTTCATGCACTGGCATCTGCTCGCCCGCACAGTTGAATGCTCCATAGGTATCATATCCGTATTCACTCGGTAAGGGTGAGTCTGGAATCATATTATTGGCGAGGTGCCACTTGCCGAAGTGAGCTGTTGCATAACCAGCTTTTTGCAGCATGCGCGGCATTGAAGGGG
>CBFHKM010000118.1:0-2660 GCA_965656385.1 Oceaniferula sp. | reverse complement strand
TCTGGCATGCCACGCCTGGCATTATCATCAGGCCAAGCAAAGTGCCCATCGATGCTATATCTTGCCGGGAATTGACCAGTCATCACTGCCGCCCGACTTGGAGAGCAGACTCCACTGGCAACCGTGAAACGTTGAAAATCAGTCCCCTCCTTGGCGATACGATCGATATTGGGCGTCTTAATATACGGGTGTCCATGACAACTGAGATCCCCCCATCCCCAATCATCAGAGAAGATGAAGATGATATTCGGTTTCTGAGCAGCTGCTGCTGTAGCAGACAGAAAGATAGTCGCTGCGAAACAACTCAACAGCATTTTCGGCATCCACGTGCTTTCTCGTAATTCACTTAATTTCACTAAATTCATACCTGTGTATTACGGCGCTAATGGCTGTATCTTACAATGACTGAGGAAATATAATGCCTGGTAAAAATCAGGGTCAATCAGCGCCCGTGTATGATTGTTATTTATCTTCAGCAAGATCGGCACCTGGCACAAACTGGGAAAAAAATTTCACTCGAGGTTTATTTTTGTTCTCCCTCATTGAGGTTCTGATCAAAACCATCTCACGTGAATTCGGCTGGCAAAACAAACGCGTCCCAAAAATAATTTTGCTCTCAGGATTTCTCATGATGCAGGGTACAAATCCACCTGACTCATCTACTTTTGTTGGGATGACTGCATCAGCATCTGGGTATATATCTTGGGTGTTATTTGCAAATTCGACGGATATTGTTTGTTTCGTCAAATTAACGAACCGGAAGGTTTTTCTGCCAAAAACCTCCACTGAATCATCCAGAGCAAAGACGCGATACTTCTCTTCTTGTTCGTCTGGAGGAATGATTAAAAATAAAAGCTCTTTTGCACTCTTCGGCACCAACGTTTCTCCAACAAACTCATGAAGAGGAGCTTCATCCCCAGAGCCATTCTTCTTACGATACACCTGAAATGTATCCATCCTAGCTACTGAAATAGGGTTCGAACGTTTGCCACGCATGAACTCCATGGGCAGATACTCATCAGCCATACGAAAAAATAACTGTTCATTCGGAGTTTCGTCCCAACAGATGTAAGTGCAATTAATTACTTTTGTTGGCTGGCTCGGTTCAGATTCTGCTAACAGAACTGTGTTCAGAGAGATCAGCAAACAAGGAAAGACGCATAAATGGGCCAATATATGATAGATCATGAAGTTATAAGTTATGATGTAACGATTTGTATCATGATGGGAGTGTTTTTGAAAGACCGACTCAATGTAAATTATAAAACGAATTCAACCGTTAAAGCCTGTAGTAATCCCCTATGGTTACCTTGGAGGCTTGGGTAACTTCTGAGCATCAGGCACGATAGGCAAAAATCCGGCTAACAATTGCTCCCACAATTTAATCCTGTGCGCTCTTCCTTCCTCAGCGGGTTCTGCAACACACACAATGTTCCGGGCGATATGCTTCCCAAAGAAACGGTTTTCATAGATTCGCTTCCCGTCGCTATCCGTTAATATGAAGGGAACCAATGCCCCCTGCTGGGTGACTCGGGAGTGCATGACTTTGGATTTGCCAGCTTGGATGTCCTGGCTCTCTCCGGCAAAATCGAAGCTTAGTATTTGCCCGGTCAAGTTGACGAAAAGGTAAGTCGAGGCTGGGAAAGCCTCCGTGGAATCATCCATCACCAGAATACGATACATTCCATTGCCTGCCTTCTCAGGGGCCATGACCATGATCACAGCCTCGTTGATATGGCTAGGAACTGTGGCGCTGGCGAGAATCTGGTAAGATCGTTTCCCATTGGCAGCACCTTCCACAGCACGAAAAATCTCAAACTTGTCCATTCTTCTGAGCGAAATCGCATCTGCTCGTGCTCGTCTTTTGAACCTCATGGGGTGGTATTCTTCACCCATGCGGAAATACAATGTTTCTTCCGGAGCATCATCCCAGTGAAGAAAAGTGCACACCACCACCTTGGAAACCTTTCCGCTCTCCTCCGCAACCAAGCCTGATGGCAAGAGTGATACCAAGGTCAAAAGTAACATTATGCGAGAGATCATGTGTTGATATTCTGAGTGTGGACCCGCTGATGATTTTTAGCGAGATGTTTACGGGGGCGCTGCCTGGTTGCCTGGATGATTGCTCAGGACGAATGTCGGAATAATGCAACGTATTACAACGCTGTAGTCCCAGATGGAACTAGTCTTCCGGCGGTTTTACTGCGGAGGGCTCCAAGGGAGGTTCCACCTCAGGGCGTTCTTCGTAGTCTTCCGGATCTCCCGGAGCTGCGGAGGGCTCCAAGGGAGGCTCCACCTCAGGGCGTTGTCCGTTTTCTTTGGGCGGAGGTGCCAGAAGCTGGGGGAGCAACCTGATATTGACCCTGCCACCACGTTTATTCGGCGGAAGAATGAAAAACATATCCCTGCCGATGTGAGAGGCGAGATAGCGGTTTTCATAAAGATTATTTCCATCGCGATCATGAATCCAGAATGGCAGCATGCCGCCACCTGTGCTGACTTTTGAGTCCAACACTGTCATTGCCCTGGGTTTGATGATGCTTCTTTTGCCAGCGAAGCTAACGGCAAGGGGCACACTGGTCATATTGACAAAACGACACGACCCACGCGGGAAACTCAGTAATGAATCATCGATACCTGACAATCTCAATGGTAGTTCA
>CBFHKM010000117.1:0-5976 GCA_965656385.1 Oceaniferula sp. | reverse complement strand
CACCATAGATAGATCCTTGATTGGATCGATACATGCGTTCGATATCAATCGGTGTGAGTAGGTCTTCGACAACAATGCTATCACGCAGACCAGTTAGGCCACAGCGCTCCATTTTATCGATACACCTATCTTTGAGGGCGACATAATCCTCGTGAGTGATGTCAGAGCCTTCTTGGAGCGGTGGGATGTGGGGGAGGATCTTGATGTTGTCGCACCCTTCTGGAGCTTTGCTTGGATCTGTGCGGGTTGGCGCGACCACGTAGAGAGTGGGGTCCTGAGGAAGTTGCTTTTTGTGAAAGACGGTCTCGAAATGTTTGTGCTGATCTTCTGAGTAGAAGAAGTTGTGATGCGCAAGCTGGGGGAAGGGTTTGTCGGTGCCGATGTGAAGCACGATGCCCGAACAGGCAGGTGCAAACTTCTCAAGTTTACGGGTGAATGACTCGGGCTCACCCAAGAGCTTTTTGTAGGCAGGAATAACCTCCATATTGCTGACGATGATATCGCTCGGGTGAACGGTGCCATCTGCGAGGCGCACTCCGGTGACGTATTTGCCTGATTTTTCGATCGCTTCGACATCGGCATTCAGGTGAATAGAGATTTCCATTTCCTCCATCAGCTTGCCAAGGCCCTTGGCGAGATTATACATGCCGCCTTTTACATACCATAGTCCATAGTCGAACTGGATCATGGGCATTAGATTCATGTAGCCAGGAGAGTCTAATGCGGATGAGCCGACATACTTGATGAAGTATTCGAAAATCAATCTGAGTTGAGGGTCAGAGAAGCGCTCATGAATAGATTCTGACATGGTGTTGCGGTAGTCGATTTTACCACCTAACAATTTAGTCTTATAGTAGCTAATAAATTCCCAGAGGTTATCAAGGCCTTTGTCGAAGTAGCCATCGTTAACAATGTCGTATTGCTCTCTGCCGTAGTTGAGGAAGTCTTTGAATTCACGCCAGTGAGCTTCCGGATCTCCCGGAAGTTTGTCCAGCTCTGCACGCATCAAGTCATGTTCTTGATACAGATCGATGGTTGGTTTGTTTTCGAATAAATTACGCCAATGGGGGGTAACGGCTTCGAGTTCTACGTAATCAGACATGGTTTTGCCTGCCCGCTTGAATAGATCCTCAAAGAATTGGGGGAGGGTGAAAATGGAAGGGCCGAGATCGAAAGTGAAACCCTCTTTTTCCATGACATTGAGTTTGCCGCCGATCTGAGGGTTTTTCTCGAAAACTTGAACATCATAACCGGCTGCCTTGAGTGAGATGGCTGCAGAGATACCTCCGAGGCCTGCGCCGATTACGGATACACGAGAAGTTGACATAACGGGATCATTCCATGGAATAACCTCTTGTCAACAGCTGTCGCGGGATTAGTGTCAGCAATAAGTGACAATGATGAACCAAGCCAGTGAGACGGTGGATTTGACATCCCTAATACAGCAGCAGAGGAGCTATTTTGCCTCTGGTGCAACACGTGATTTTTCTTTCAGAAAAGCAGCCCTTAATCGACTGGAGAAAGTCTTAATTAATCATCGCGATGAGCTTCTAGAAGCCTTGGAGCTAGACCTTGGAAAGCCGGACGTGGAGGCGTATTTGGCGGAGTATTATTTTTTGCTGCAAGAGTTACGTTTGATTCGGAAGTCAAGTTCGAGATGGTTAAAGACAAGAGGTGTAAAAAGCCCTGTTTATTTCCTGCCATGTAAGTCTGAGCTGAGACGCGACCCGTATGGCATTGTTTTGATTGTTGCACCATGGAACTATCCAATGCAGTTGTCTCTCAGTCCTCTGATTGCGGCTGTAGCTGCAGGGAATACCGTGGTGCTTAAGCCTTCTGAGATGGCGCCAGCCTGTGAGCAACTTTTAGCCAAGATTATAGCGGAGGTGTTTGCGCCCGAGCACGTAGCTGTGGTCATTGGTGATGGCGAAGTTGCCGATGACCTGACCGATCGAGTTTTTGATTTTGTGTTTTTTACTGGTAGCACTCACATAGGAAAGATCGTAGCGGCCAAGGCGGCAAAAAACCTGACCCCCAATATTATGGAGCTGGGTGGCAAGTGCCCTTGTGTTGTAGATGCCAGTGCAAAGATAGATACTGCTGCTCAAAGAATCCTTAACGGCAAGTTTTTTAATGGCGGGCAGACTTGCTTCGCCCCAGACTATGTGATTGCAGCCCCAGAAATTAAAGATGCTCTGGTTGATGCGATGAGAGAGAAGTTGTCGAAAACCCCGTGGAATGACGAGATGGCTCACATCATTAATGATCGGCACTACAAGCGTCTTGAAAAGCTGATGCCAGACGGAGCACTCAAATTTGGGGACGATGATCGTGCGCGGTTGCGTCTGGCTCCGAGGATTTTACCAGAGGTGGATTGGGATTCTGATGTGATGCAAGAAGAGATCTTTGGACCTCTATTGCCGATACTTAGCTACACTGATTATGAAGATTTGCTCAGGCACATCGGAAAGCACGATTCGCCGCTTGCGTTGTATATTTTCAGTGAGGATACCGTGATGAGAGAACGCTTGATGAATGACGTTCGCTCAGGAGGTGTGTGCATTAATGATACGATGAAACAGGGGTCTAGTCTAGAAATGCCTTTCGGTGGAGTAGGGGCCAGTGGCTATGGTCGCTACCGTGGCAAAGCCGGTGTCCGTGCGTTCAGTTATGAACGAGCGGTAGTCACCAAGCCAACATGGGGGCCTGATTGGTTTGAGCTAATGCCTCCCTATGGAGATAAGATCAACTTGCTGAAGCGTTTTCTGCGCTGAAATACTGCTCGCACAGGCGTTTGCGCTCATCGAAAATATGGCGGAGTTTGTTTTTAACAAATAGCGCGTGCACAATGTCGCCTAGAATGCCAAAAGGCATGACGTAGGTGACATCATCAGTCATAAGAACTCCATCCTCTTGTTCTTGGAATCGGTGGGTGTGATGCCACACTTTGTAGGGGCCAATACGTTGGTCATCAACGAAAGACTCCTTGTCGTTGACTATGGTGATTTCGGTGAGCCATGTAACCCAAGTGAATGGAGCTACCTTCACCTTGTAGCCAATCATCTGACCTTCGTGAGCGGTCTCTGAGTTACAGTGAGTGATTTTGAAGCCGACTGACTCAGGGGTGAGCTTGTCCAAGTTCCTGGGAGTTGAGAAAAATGCCCATGCTTCATCAAGGCTGCAGTTGATGTGTTGTTCTCTTTTAAGCTGATAAATCATGGTTTTGTTAGTTTGCCGTACTTTGATGTGGGGGCAATGCTGTGACAAAGCCTTTTGGTCTTGTTTGCTTGTGGGTGTTTCTCGTCTTTGAAGGTGAGCCATGCATAGTAGAGAATGACTTGTCGCTCATTGTCTGCTAGGTTTGTCTGCTCATTGACAGCGATGGAAGCTAGTTTTTCGAAGTCAGCGACGGCGATTTCTCGGCGGCCAAAGTTTTTTGGCACCTTGTAAGAAGCAATGGCGCGTATCATCCGCACTCGTGGTTTTGCTGGCGCCTTAACGACAGCTTCATCCATAAGCCTTTGACCTCTTTTGAGATAATTTAGCTTGGTGAGCATCCAGAAACTGGCTTTGGCGCGCAAAGCGCATGCGCTACCCAGATATACTTGCGCTAGATGGTCGTCAGGGCGGATTCTCAGTTTGGCTTCGTAACGACTTATCTGCGCATCGATTTGTGCTGTGTCGCCAGTCAGACAGATGCTGTGCCACTGGTGATAGAGTTTGTTGTTTGCCTGGTCTTTGGATTTGATTTTCTGATCACTGCTATTGGTTTGTCCTATGAGCAGGAGTGCTAATAAGGCAGATGCAATAGCTCGTCTCATTACGAATTCTAATAATTACACGCCTGCGCTCAGCACGTCGGTTGCGTAGTCGATTCGTTGACGGTCTTTGCCGTAGGATTCGCAAATGAGGTTTGCTGAGATGCGAGCACTTTCGTAGATGGTGGGTAATCCGCTACCAGGGTGAGTGCCGCCACCAACAAGGTAAATGTTCTCAAAGCCCTTAAGTTTGTTTTGGGGGCGTAGATAGAGCATCTGGTCCATAGTGTGAGCTAGGTTGAAAGTGGCCCCAATAAAGATGTTGCCGTCTTCCCAGCCTTTTGGAGTGATGCAGCGTTCTTCAACAATGTGCTCTTTGAGATCTTTCATGCCTGTGTTCTCGATGATGCGATCTAGGATTTTGTCACGGTAGGCTTTTTGTGTTTCCTCCCATGATTCTCCGTTTCGGGTGTTAATAGTGGGAACTAGAACGTATATTTGCGAGTGACCCGGAGGTGCCACTGTGGGGTCTGTGACACTTGAGTTTCTGATGTAAATGGACATGTCATCGGAAACAATCTTCTCGTCTTGGATGTCACGTAAGTTCTGGTGGTAGTCTTTAGCGAAAAGCACGTGATGATGTGGTTCATCTTGGTAGATCTTATCCAGGCCTAGATAGAGCATGAAGGTGGAGCAGGAGTATTTCTTTTTAAGAAGAGATTCTTTGCTTTCGTTTTTCTTGCCGAAAATGGTGGAGCGAGCATGGGCGTAGTCAGCATTGACGATGAGTTTGTCGCAGCTGAGGGTTTCACCGTTTGCTAGTGTGACACTAGACGCTTCTTTACCGGTATACTGGATCTCTTGCACTTCCGTGTTGAGTTGTAGCTTGCCGCCTTCTTCTTCGAAAACCTTAGCCATGCCTGCCGAGATATTGGAAAGGCCACCTTGGACATGGTAAATGCCGTGAGCATATTCGATGTAGGAAAGAATGCTAAAGAGCGCTGGGCAATTCCATGGGGACATGCCCAGATATTTAGCCTGGAAAGTGAAAGCTAGCTTGAGGCGCTCATCGGTGAAGTATTCGCTAAGCACGTCCATGACGGATTTGCGCGTAGCAACGTAGGGGAGCGCTTTCAGCATGTGAGGCTTAAAGTAGCTTTTGATCTTGTGGTAAGAGTTTAGCAGGCAGGGGAAAATAGTGCGAAGCTTCTCAGCATGGTCATCCATGAAGCGCTCATAATTGGCTGATTCACCAGGGAATGCAGCCTCGATATTGCGAGCCATCGTTTCTGGGTTGAAGCTGGTCTCCATGGAGACATCGCCCCACGTGAGAGTCGTCATGGGGTCGAGCTTGACGAAATCCATGTAATCCTCTGGCTTGCGACCCGTCTCTCCAAATACCTCGTCGAGGGTGAATTTTTGGTGCAGGAAGGTGGGCCCGGTATCAAAGGTGTAATCGCCAGCCTGAATGGGAGCGTTTCGGCCTCCGATCGTTGCTGCTTTCTCAAGAATGGTGACGTCGTAACCACGGTGGGCTAGCATCATGCCGCTGGTGAGTCCTCCAGGGCCGGCTCCGATAATGATAACTTTTTTTTGCATCAGGTAAGGCAGTTGTTGCGCGGATTTGATCGAATGCGCGCTGGGTGCGACGCAATATGACATATAGCTTGGAAGGCACAACTTGAAATATTGCCATTTATGGAGTGTGAAATAACAGTAGTGCAGGAGCGCCCGTTACGGAAATTTGTTTGCCAATCTTTCACTAATAATATATTAACTATCCAGTTTGCATGGTCATCACAATTGTTGGTCTCACTATTCTGCCCTAATCCTCACTATGTTCCCCGCTAGTTTGCTCAAAATTTTGTTGTTGATCTCCCTCGGAGCTCTTTGCTCTTGTTCCACCAACCTTACTGAATCTGTTGCAGTGGTAAAGACCCGTGCATTGTCTATCGTGAGTGGTGGTTCATCAACTCCTGACAACTTCCTTCCGGAGGTAGCATCGGAAAGAACAATCAGCAAGGCAAGCGGCTTGCCTAAGGATAAACATGGGATGCCGACTTATTCTAGCCATTCAAACAGGACAAGATATGTCCGCACCACATCATACTCGCACATGGAGAATGAGCCAGGTGCCTATGGGATGATTAATGCCAGTGGAAGTAGGCTTAAGTATGGTAGTGTTCGAAGTGCGGCGGCGGATTGGTCCGTGTATCCA
>CBFHKM010000116.1:1966-5990 GCA_965656385.1 Oceaniferula sp. | reverse complement strand
AAGTCTCTCTCCTTAAGTTTTTTTGCTGTCTCAACCATTTGCATAACACCCTTGCCCTCACTCAAGAGCCCGACGAAGAGGATTTGAAAAACACCGTCACTTTGGCGAATCCGAGGTATAAGAAGTATGTCTACTCCATTTCTTACAACCGTATTTGCATCGGACTTAAAAAAAGAACCCGTTGGAGGGGCTGTCTCGATTACGTCAATCGATAAATCTGCATGGGCGTATATTTTTTTCGCGATCTTACCTAGGACTCCTATTGAATCTAAATATTTGGGCAAGCCAGCCGCGTGATAATGAAAAACAGTTTTTGAGAAACACCACCTAACAGCTGACAAATAAATAATATCACGTATTACAGGAGCTTTGTTCGCGCTTGCTGGCAGGTAATAAAAAACCTTGGGTCGCTTGCTAAGCACAATCCACCATGTTTTGAAAATTAAATATGTTAGGTGTACTAGTTTTCCAATTGAAAACTTACCTACTGATTCGATATTTTCGCTGTATGCCATTCTCAGGCACTGGACTTTCAAATCACGCCAATCGTGATCAAAAAGCATAGCTGTTACCACCGCTTGTCCGTGATATGGCGGCGGCGTTTGTCCTACCAATAATATATCAAATCGTGCTCTCATTTTTTATCCACTCTTTGAGTAATCCATCATGCTTAAAATGCCCGAGTGCATTCGAATAGAACAAATAACTGCCAATACACTCATTGACCATACTCCCCCAACCCGTCCGCTCCATAAACGCCCTGCCTTCGAATGTGTTAGCCCAATCTCTGCAAAATTGGATTGCTTCTAAGTTTGACGTGCGATCAACAAGTATTGCCCTCTGCAGAAGGTAATGAATCCAATCCCAGGCTGCCGGCCCGCTGCATGACCCGTGCTCCCAGTCAATAACCGTCATCTTATCATGTCCCGATTTTTTGATATTCCATGGTGCAAAATCACCATGATATATGCCAACCAAAACCTGTATATCACTGCATTTATCTAGTAAACACTCACCTTCAGCAATACCATACTCTTTAATATAGTTTCTTACCTGCTTTAGCTGACTTGTCTCGGTGAGTGCCATCTTATGGGCTGAATTAAGCCAGCCCTCTAATATATTAATAACGAGCCGGTCATCATCTTGTTGTGGAGATTTCCCATCGACCTTTAGGCAGCTATAAAAACACCACTTTTCACTTTTGTCATACTGCCTCAAGCTCAGAACGCTCGGCAATCCGTCAGGCAAAGCGAGCATCATAGCAATCTCGTCACTAACAGCAACTCTTGCTGGTAAAGACAAACCTACTTTATCGATGATCATCTCGCCTCCTGCTTTTCTTGCGATGATAATTCGCCTTGCCTCAGACTCTGGATTACCCAGCAAAAAACCAAAACCTGCTTCATTCGCCCTCAGCTTGGCGATTAGGCCAGCACTGCAAAACTTTAAACGCCTTTTGGGCAGAAAATACTTATGCAGATTACATGTAATTAGCAGCTTAATGATGTCGCTCAAACATCGCGCTATTCGCGTTTGAGGCTGGTAAAGTGACAGCGTGGCTAACGCCATGTCCCGCTCTTTAGGAAGTGCAAGCAACAGGGCGCCCTTACGAAAGACGCAATAAAATCTTACCGTGCAATATAGATCACCCGAGCTTTCCAATTGCTCAATAACTATTTTATCAGTTTCTGACCACATCACATTCTAACCAATTTTATTAAATGACTGTTTATACCACAACCCTCTTTACATCCCACACAAGCACTTAATCACGTTCTATTACGTTATCGTATATTTCCGACATCACTTGGGCCTTCTTTCGCCAATCATACAGATCAAGCATCCGTTGCCTGGCATTGTTACCGTGGGCATCTATTCTTTTAGGATCCTCTACGTAGTGACTAACGGCCAAGCGCAGAGAATTAATTGTCTCTGCCCTGGATGCTGGTTTTACGACTCTACCACAGTGATTATTGACCGATAATGCTGGCCCACCACGTTCAAGGCAAATAACGGGCAAACCAGATGCCATGGCCTCTAAGACAGTAAATGATCCAGAATCATGCAAACTTGGATACATGAACAAATCGTAATTTTGATAAAGCGTGAGAACTTCTGCGTGCGGAACACGGCCGAGAAAATACACACGATTAGTTAGGCTTAATCTCTTAATTTCATTTCTCAATATACTCTCGTCAGGACCGCTACCGATAATGGTTAACGATACCCTCTGAGGGAGCATAGCCAATGCTTGAATAGCAAGCTCAAGTCCTTTCCAGCATAGAACTCCACCTACAAATAATAATTTAAGATCCTTGCCTCCTGTTACTTGCCTCGATCTATGCCCTAGAAAGTCGCCTGTGATACCTATCTGTGGCATTACTAAGCTTTTGATTTCATGATCAGCAAAAACTTGCTTCATTTCGTTCGTCGATGCAATCACTTGGTTAGCTTGACGATACTTACTCATGCCTAATCCAAGTCCCGTAGAGAGTCTTGTCACCAGATTACGGAATATTTCTTTAGTGTGCACACGCCAACCCCTTTCAGGTAGCAACTCTTCGGGAAATTCTTCACAGCCGCCAACAGGCCCAACAATCGACAACGCATTGTGATTTGTTACCGCAAGCGGCAACCTAAAGGAGGCAAAAGTTAAATGGTGTATAATATCGTAATGATTTTCTTTCTCGAGTTGCTGGATTTTCAAATACGCCATTTTCTGCCATTGCGCATAATACCAACCCACTATTGCAGATTGAGGTTTAAGCCATTTCTTGCACTTTAAAGCCACAATCGACAAATCAATATATATAAATTTGAGAGTGGGCAACGATGCAGCTTTTAGTTTTGCCTCTATGACCTTTTTGTTATTACTCCTCGTCAATACCGTAACTTCGCAGTGCTCTGCGAGATGCAAAGCCCATTGCCAGCCCACCTCAGGCTCAGAGCCTTTATCTGGCTCACATGCATAAGCCGATAATAATATTTTGTTGCGTTTAATACGAGTCATCGAATCGTAATAATATTTTTTGATAATGTCTAAGACCTAACCTTTTATCATCGTACAATTAAGTTGTCTCTTGTCTCTTGCAGGTACTTTTTAGGGCTTGTAAAATCTGATCGCGGGCTTCATCAATCGTTGTTTCGGTTGAGACCATTACGGCTTTCTTCTCTTTTTTCGAAAACGTAATAAGGGCGTCAACTTGGCGACGAACTTCGCTGAGAGGCAGCTCTTTTTTTCTAGCTGTTAGAACCACAGGGTCACCATGCAAACAGATAATTAAATCTGGCTTTGGCACTAAATAAGTAAATGTACGAAGCACACAGGCGGGCAGCTTAATCCTCAATCGTTTGGGGTCAATCAGCAGATCATACGCGTATCGATCGAATAAGAAAATGGTAGGGCTTTTTGATATTAATGGGCGTACCCGAAGCCAGTAGCCCAAGACATAATCAACAAGATAATAGGCCAGCCTAAACATCGAAACAAGATATCCCGAAGGAGTCGCTCCATGGGGGTCAGTTACAATCTCTTCCTCTACTGTCCCATTTTTTCTGTAGCTACCTAGTGCCGGCAACAACCTAGGTCTGAGATGTTCAACAGTTAATGCGCCATGAGTAGCATCCATCAATACTGGACTGACAGCTTCGATCATCGTGGATTTACCAGATCCATCAGTGCCCAATATGGCCACCATTTTCCCAGGAGGCTTTACGATACGCACGGCTCTTGAACCATAATACACGCCCTTATTGAAGAAATACATAAAAGGTGAATCAATTAGTGCCCCGTATTCCAAATTACGCCTTATCAACTTTGCCTCTTTCACAACAGCTGAACTATCTGGATTGTTAATACACAGCATGCGTATACGATCCAATACCTTCTCCCCCATAGGTGATAAGGCGGACAAGATGGAAGCCCAACTCTTGCTATTATTCGCAGCTACTGATGCATCGCTTAAGTATCTGACTGATAACACCTCATTGTACAATAAATCTTTTACTACTCCTATCATTGCAG
>CBFHKM010000116.1:0-1867 GCA_965656385.1 Oceaniferula sp. | reverse complement strand
CTACTGATGCATCGCTTAAGTATCTGACTGATAACACCTCATTGTACAATAAATCTTTTACTACTCCTATCATTGCAGCCAAATCTGAGGACAAAACTTTAACACCATTGTGCTCTTTGACATGGTTTGACCAAACGCTATCGCTCATCATGTTAGAACAACCTGCATAAATGACACCAACAGAGATATCCATGCGTAGCCCCCACCATTCATCGTCAGCGTTGGAGCCCTGCCCGAATGCAAAAATTTTAAATAAACCCACTGTATCAACACACCCTATAGGCACGCCACCAGCGGCCTCAATCGCTGTGAGTATACATGCGCGAACTAGCATTTCCTGCTCAGGCTCGATTAATATATCAAGGTCACTACCATTAACGCTGTTTGGTAGCACTTCGTAATTACGCATTACTGCGTAACAAACTTTTGAATCATCAAACTTTTCAAAAAGATTCTTCAAAAACCCTGCTTCGGTGCTTGCTGATTTGTCGCTTCGATTCATTGGCAGATTAAAATTATGAGTCGTCGTGATTATATTACTGGCTGCAATATACAGGACTTTTTATGTAAGTTGCATACTTTGGCATTTTGCGTACTAAGAGCCTCTTATTACTTATGCTCCACTTGTTTTTTTTTATTGCGCATCATGCCCAGACTGCTCGTTAAAAAATATCGGGCAATTCCAAGCATACTAGCTATAACGATAACTTTGTGAGCCCAGTTAGATTTTTTAGGCAATATGAGTAAGTGTCTCAAAACCTGATAGCTGTGCAACTTCCAGTGATCAACGAAGCGTTTTTGGGGACGAATAAGAGAATTTTCTCTTATTCGTCTGTAATAAAAGCAACCACCCTGAATCGTTCTTATCTTTCTGACTTTGGCCAGAATTTCCATAATGAATAACGTGTCCTCTCCAGGTTGAATGTTTTTGTCAAAATGAACCTCCCCTATGAGCTTTCGTGGTATGAGCTTTCCCCATGCGATGCGGTAGAATTTTCTGAATTCAAGGATTCTTTTTGTCTCGTAATTTGACTTGAAGTTATTTGATCGGGGATTGCTCAGTATTCTCCTGGTTTTGTCCTCAAAAAACTCATTATCGGATAGAACTAGTGTCTCTTCTTCTGCTTTTTCTAAAAGACTGGAAAAATAGTTTTCACATACATAATCATCATCGTCAATAAACAGTAAGTAGTTGCCTGTTGACTCTTTCATCCCAACATTTCTTGCCTCGGAAACTCCCTGTGTTTCCGTGTAAATTAACTTCAAATTCTTTCTCTCTAGCTTTAAACTGTAGCTTTCAATTTCACTATAATACGGTTCTTTCGACCCATTAAGTACGATAATTATCTCGTAACGCTCAGTATCAAGTGTTTGCTCAGAGACGGAATTAAGACATTCCCATACATAGTCCTCCGGCATATAAGTAGGTATTATTACTGATAGTTCTACTGTCATTTTTGTTTGTGTGTTTTTCCTTAGCTTTCCTGCGATCATACAGGATTACTGCTAGAATAGGGGCTGAGCGTGCCAGATATATTCAAGATTTTAGCCAGTCTTTCACCGCTGTATCGTTTTTTACAGCCTAACAATGTCGTTGCGGTCCTGAATAACCAACCGGTCAAATTATCACATTGTCATATTTAGTTCGACTCATCAGAATCTATAATGCTAGCCTGATTGATTGTAGATGTCACAGGCTTGTAGTATCTAACCGCAATATAACCCAAGCAAACCCAGTGTGTTATCGCTCCATGTGGAATTTCATACGTTGCTTGCAACAAGCCATTCACCATTCCAGCAACTACAATACCGAAAACAATTAAATCAGCATCCCGACGATCTTCACTCACAAAATAACGCCTTGCAA
>CBFHKM010000115.1:0-6018 GCA_965656385.1 Oceaniferula sp. | reverse complement strand
ATTCCCTCACTCCAGGTGCAGGCAATCGCGCCATGCACCAGTTTGCGGGTCTCAGCTGTTACGCCTAACATATCGCCGTAGGGATCCCAGTTGTAGACTTCAGCTGGTGAAATCGCTCCGGCCCAGCCGCCCTTTAGATTCGGCATATCGAAATAGGTCCAGTAAGCTGGGGAAAGAATGAAGGGCTGCTGCTCCAGGTTGAGTTCTTCATCGACCGTGTTTTTGATTTTGCTCCACCAGTAATTTTTACCGTATCGCCACCATTGCACCACGGCATCTTTGTCATGAAATCCGTGCATGAAGGCATCGTCCCAGACAATCGGGGTTTTCTTCAGCTCCTTTTTGATGAACGTGGCGAGCGTCGTTGCAAAATCAACCAATTCCTTTGCTGAATAGATTTCGGCCTTCACTTTATAATTCACCTCATCACAGCCGATGTGGATATATTCCGGATCGAACAGCTCGTTAATCTCGGTCAACACCTTTTGGGCAAACTCAATCCCCACTGCATCACCGCGCATCACCTTGCCCGGCTCACGTGGTTCTTTCGGGTTTTTCAATTCAGGATAAGAACGGATCGCCGATGCAATATGGCCCGGCATATCGACCTCGGGAATGATCGAGATGTACTGACTCTTGGCATAGGCGCAAATTTCTTTGGCATCTTCCTGCGTTAGAAATGCGGCGGGGGCTTTGGCGTTGCTATTACAACCAATCGCGCCGACGGTTGTAAGCTTAGGGTAGGCTTTAATCTCAACCCGCCAGCCTTGATCGTCAGTCAGGTGAAGGTGTAGCGTGTTGAGCTTATGCATCGCCATGCTGTCGATGATCTTCTTTAGCTCATCTTTGGTGCGAAAATGGCGGGCGATATCCACATGCAGGCCGCGGATGCGGTCCATTGACGGCTTATCGTTGATGGTGACGGCGGGAACCTTTAGTTCAAGTCCAGCCTGGACTGTATCGCCGTAAACTGCGGGCGGCAGCAGCTGAAGTAGCGACTGCACTCCATAGAATAGACCACTTTCGGTCTTCGCGGAAATGTTAATTTTGTCGGTGCTACTAACTAAACGATAGGCATCGTTTTCACTGAATGCGACGGCGTCATCTGAGACCGTCAAAACGATGGCTTTGCCTTTCTCGGTCGTTGACGTTTTCAGGTTCAGGCCACAGCTTTTGGCGAGACGCTGCTGTAAGTATGCAGCACAATTTTTAGTTTTCGCATCCTGACTGACAATGACGGTCTCTTGGGTTATGACAAACGGGTTGTCCGCTTTGGCCTTCGCCTCATAAGGCATCGGTACAATACCGAAACCGTTTTCGGGCATGCGATCAGCCGCAAAGCCACTAGCGATGCTTAAAGACAGTATCGCCCCCGTAATTGATCGTGTTTTCGTCGTTCTTATCCTTTTTTTGTATACTTTCAATTTTAGAAATAGTTTCGGCGACCTTATTGATTGGGCCAGCTTGATCATATTTCGTTTTGTAGTCATATACATTATCACTTCACGTTGAACACCGCATGGAGCGGATCAGGTTTGATTAATGTAGTATATTAGCTGTAGGACATCATGGTATTATAGAACAATAGCTTGTTTTTTTTGAATATAATCGGCAAATAGGATGCTATTCGAATGATCGTGTGCACCTATGCAGAACGCGAAAAGAGCAGCAAGGGAATCCTAGGTGCCATCCACAGCTGCTGGTCATTCCTGTGGCCAGCTTGATTTTAATTCGTTGATCACGAGTGAGATGCTGCCGCTACCGGAGACACTGATGCTTCGGTTCTTGGGATCCGGTAAGGCAAAGTGGGTCGCAACAGCTGCCCCGTCGTTGGCAAACAGCTCAATCGAGCCACGATCCACAAGGACGCGGAGCTTTACTTTCCCGTTCACAGCAGGAGCGGCGAGACGAGCACCATTGTAGATAAATACCTGCTTGTCTGCGTCATAACCCACCTTGAGCCCGCGCAGGGTCCAGTCAATGTCCCCAGTCTTTTTCGGCTCAAACTCGATAGAGGCGTCGATAAGATCGGCGTCAATTTGGCTAAGTTCAGTTGTCAATTTTTCGATCGGGCGATTGCTGAACTCATGCTTCTTGGTGTAGAGGCTCTCGATCTCTTTGACCGGCCAGCGGAAGAGATGGACGCCATCTGGGGTTGTGCGCAGTTCCATGGTGGTGGGGAAGGACATCTGCTGGTTAAAGGGCATCCCGACCTTGTTGAAATCGCTATGTCTCATCCAGCCGATGACCACCGTGCGGCCATCCGGGCTGTTGTTGAAGGTTTGGGCGGCGTAGTAGTTCTTGCCGAAGTCGCCCAAGCCGACCTTTTTGTCGCTGGTGAAGGTCGTGCCGTCAAACTCACCAATCTCGTAGTCGAAGCTGGCATCAAACAGGAGCCATTTCTTGTTGTTCTCATCTCCGTCGACAGGGAGGTGGACAAAGTCCATGCACTCAAAGACCCAGTCGCGGTCAAAGTCACTCGCCATCTTCCAATCCGTCAGATTGTCCGAGGTAAAGAAGCGAACTTTGCCAGGACCAATCGGCTTGTTCTTGAAGCGCTTGTTATTTTTACGTTTCTTATCCTTTGCTGTGACGGCTTGCTTAACCCATAGGATCATGACCCATTTTTTAGACGCCTCGTGCCAGAAGATTTTGGGATCACGTTCGCCACGGTCGATTCCCTGATTAGGAACGACGGCTTTGCCCTCGTTGAGCAGCTCGAAGGTGCGCCCTTTATCCGTGCTGTAGGCGAGCGCTTGATAAAAAGGTTTTTTCTGAGCCAGCGTATAACCAGCTATGAGAGTTTTAACATCACCCTTCTGCTTGCCGAGCGTGTTGTTGTGGTCAACGGCACCGGTGCCGGAAAAGATGGTTCCGCCACCATAGGGCAAGATGGCGTGAGGCAGTTGTTCCCAGCGCACCATGTCTTTACTGACCGCGTGTCCCCAGGTCATATTGCCCCATTTGTTGCCCATGGGGTTGTGCTGAAAGAAGAGGTGATACTCGCCATCGTAATACACCATGCCGTTCGGGTCGTTGAGCCAGTTCTTGCGTGAGGTGAAGTGGAATTGGGGTCGGTGTTGTTGGTCGTAGCCGGTATCCAGGTAGGACGGGAAGGTTTGCATGTCTTTTGCCGGGGTTTTTGCCGGAGTTTCGCCTACAGTGAGGGTTGCTGTAAGCCCACTAGTGGCGAGGCCTAACAAGGCGTATTTAAGTGCGTTTATTCTCTTCGTCATGGTTTTCATTTGTTGTGTATTTTTTATTTTGATCTTTGATGGCTTAGTAGGTGCCTAACTCTTTTTCGATTTCCTCCAGCGAGATGCCCTTGGTCTCGGGGACCATGAACTTCACCCAGATGAGTTGGAGACCCATCATGCAGGCAAAGAAGGCGAACATGTAGCCGGCGTCGAAGGCCTTGATGGCAATGGGGAAAGCAAAGGTGAGCGAGGCTGCGAAAATCCAGTGGGTAAAACTGCCCAGTGCCTGCCCGGAGGCACGGTGGTCGTTCGGGAAGATTTCAGAGATGAATACCCAGATGACGGCACCTTGGCCGATGGCGTGAGCCGCAATAAATCCGATGATGCAGAGCAGGACCAGAGTACTACTAAAGCCCAGCAGGGATGAGGAATCAGCTTTGGCTTTCTCCGCAATCTCTTTGACCTCTGGGGTGGAGGCGTCCGCGGGGATGGAGATTTTTTCACCTCGATAGTCTTCGAGTTCCGAGGAAGCGATGAGTGCTTCCTTAGCACCTGTAAAGCCGGAGAGAATGGCCTGTTCATCGGCTTCTGTGCGGTAGCCTTCCTTGTTTTCAACTTGGAGGACTTTGTCCGCACCTGAGATGACTTCAATGGCACTGGAGACGACCTTGAACTCGGTAAGGCTCAGGAAGGCAAAAGCACAAACACCAAGGGAAATAATATAGCCGAAAGATCCGATATAGAGCAGGGTGCGGCGGCCGATTTTATCAATCAACCATAGGCCGACAAAGGTGAAGATCAGGTTGGTGACCCCCAGGCTGATCGAGGCTGCCAGGGCATCGCTAATTCCGGCCAGATCCAATAAGCGGGGAGCGAAGTAGAGGATGACGTTGATGCCGGAGAGTTGGTTGAAAAACGCGATGAAGAAAGCTAGGGCGATGGATACGGAAAGCCGCTTAGTCCAGAAACCGGAGGTCTTCTCAGTGCCGAGTGCAGTATGCTCGACCTCGGCTACCAAGGCTTCGATTTCCTCGTCCGACATTTCGGGGTTCAGCTTGCGGAAGATATCGGCACCTTCTTCGCGTTTGCCAGCGTGGGAGATGAGCCAGCGAGGGCTCTCGGGAAGGCGGAGAGAAAGGACGGTGTAGATAAGTGCAGGGATGGCTTCGACACCGAGCATCCAGCGCCAGGAGGTTGCATCTCCTACGAGCTTGCTGATCAGGAAGTTGGAGAAAAACGCGATCAGTATACCAAAGACAATATTGAACTGGAACATGCCGGCCAGTTTGCCGCGGTCCTTGGCTGGAGCGATTTCGGAGATAAAGAGCGGGGCTGCAATGGTTGAGATGCCGACACCGAGCCCGCCGATGAAGCGTGCGAAGATGAAGAAGGTGACGTCATTGGCGTAGGCTGATCCCAGAGCGGAGAGGAAGTAGAGAATGCCGATACTGACTAGGGTTTTTTTCCTGCCGAATTTGGCAGTCGGGAAACCTCCGAGTAATGAGCCGAGGACCGTTCCCCACAGGGCGGCACTGAGTGCCCAGCCGTGCATCGAGCCACTGAGGGACCAGAGGTTTTGGATTTGTTTTTCTGCTCCGGAGATGACAACGGTATCGAAGCCAAAGAGGAAACCGGCGAGAGCCGAGGTCACAGACCAGAAGATGAGGCGTGATTTGTTCATAATGTAGTTGGTTGGTTAGAGTAAGTGATCAAATGCGAGGGAAGAGCAGCGACGGCACTGGGTTGGGTGCAGATGTAGGAGGCCACTGCGTTGGCGTGCTGGTTGATGGTCGCAAGGTCGTGCTGGCGCAGGAAACCCATCACGGCCGTGGCCGTGAATGCGTCACCAGCACCGACGGTGCTGGCAATCGAGGAGAGTTTCGTGGAAGGGGTGAAGTTCGAGCTGTCGGTTGTCACCATCCACGCACCCTTTGAGCCGCAGGTCAGGATGGCGAGCTTGAGGTCGAATTGGTCAGTGAGTGCCTTGAGCTGATCCTCCTCGTCTCCCTGTAGCTGAAACATTTCGCTCAGCAGCGGCAGCTCCTCGTCGTTGACTTTGAGTGCAGTGGCATGCGCGAGGGAGTTTTTGATGATTTCCGGGCTGTAGTAATCTAGACGCAGATTGATATCGAACAGGCGCAAACAGTCCGCGCGGGTGCTATCAAGGATGCGCGTGATAGTATTTCGCGAGTCTGCGTTTCGCTGAGAAAGGGTGCCAAAGCAGACGGCATCCAGACTTGGCGCGATTTGTTCCATTTCCGGGGTGAAGGGAATATGATCCCAGGCAACATCTTCCTTAATGGCGTAGCTGGGGTGGCCTGCCGAGTCGAGGGTGATGTTGACAGTCCCCGTTGGATACTGCTCGCTGACCGAGAGGCAGGACAGGTCGAGGCCATTAGCGGTAAGGATCTCCTGGCATTCCATGCCGAGGGGGTCGTTGCCAACACAGCTCATGATTAGCGCGTTGGCTCCCAGCCCCCTACACAAGCAGGAAAAGTTTGCGGGAGCACCACCGAGTGAGCGATGATTCCCGTCGATGTCCCAGAGCACTTCGCCGAGTCCTGCGATGGTAAAATTGTTTTGCATGTATTTAGTTGGCACTTCTTAAAAAGCATTGAGGTAAATTCACCTCGGGTCGTTTATGTGAGAAGATTACGATTTAATGTCAAACAATCTGTCATCTTATATTAACTTATTGTTTGCATTTAACTTACATATTGTATATTTTTGCGGAGTAGGCGAGAGCAGGCCTGCTTATTCATTATGCGCAAGACCAAGAACAGGAATACGGATATTTATCGCACCTTGAAGGATGAGATTG